>DASVBS010000043.1 GCA_036375715.1 Longimicrobiaceae bacterium
CTCAAGCAATTCCAGCCGCACGAACTGAACGGCGCCATCTCGTTGTGTCGCATCGCGCTGCTTGGCGAACTCGACCCGGAGAAGCCGATCACGATGCGCTTCTTCAACCGCGACGGGCAGCGGGACATCATCAGCCGGTGCGTGGCTTTCTGGCGACGGCAACAGACGAAGCAACTGGCCCGCGAGAAAGGTGACCCGCTGAGGCCGATCGGTGAGTCGATCGAGGAGGTGGTGCGTGCCGCAGCTGGCTGAAGCCCCGTTCGTCGCGGACAGCGAGGCGCTGGTCCTGGGAGCAATCATCTCCGACGCGGAGACGGTGATCCCGGCGATCGAGGAGAGGGTGGGCGAGGCGGACTTCGCGCGACCCCTGCACCGCCGCGTGTTCCGCATCGCGATGCAGATCCACGAGGATGGGGGGCGTCCGGATATTGTCTCCATCGGCGCCGCGCTGACGGAGCTCGGCGAGTCGGACGCGGGACAGCAACTCGCCTACCTGTCACAACTGGCGGACGCGGGCATCTACGCGGCGATCCGCATCGAGTACCACGTTGAGAAGCTGCGGGAGTCAACCCGGCGCCGCCGGCTGGCCGAAGCCGGGCGGAAGATCCAGGCGCTAGCCGACCCGGAAATTGAGGTCGAGGAGGCGATCGACGAGGCGGGGCGGCTGGTACTGGACGTGGCGACCGACGCAGCCCTCGTGGAGAGTTTGCGGAAGATCGAGGGGCCGGAAATACGCCAGGTCATCGAGGAGAAGGCGAGCAAGAAGACGGGCGTCCCGACCGGGTTTCGGGATGTAGACCGCATGACGTTCGGGTTCGCGCCGGGCGATCTGGTGGTTATTGCGGGCGCAACAGGGATGGGTAAGACCAGCTACGCGCTGCAGACCGCGGTGAGCGCCGCCAGATCGGGCTATCCAGTTGCCATCTTCTCGCTCGAGATGACGCGCGACGAGCTCATCTGGCGGATGCTGTGCGCGGAAGGGATGATCGACGCCAGCAAATACCGCCGCGACGGGCCGGGCGGGTATCCGGATTCCACGTGGAGGATCGAGCGCGTCTCCATGGAACTCAAGGACCTGCCGATCTACGTGGACGACACCTCGGCCGTTCCGCTCTCTCACGTCCGTTCGCGGTGTCGCCGGATGAAGGCGAAGCATGGCCTGGGCCTGGTGGTGATCGACCACCTGCAGATCATGCGCGCAGAGGGCGAAACGCGCGCCCAGGCGCTCGCGGAGGTCACCGGCGGATGCAAGGCACTGGCGAAGGACCTGGGTGTGCCGGTGGTGCTCCTGTCTCAGCTCTCTCGCTTCAAGGACCGGGCGGACAAGCGGCCCACGCTCTCCGACTTGCGAGAATCTGGCGCGATCGAGCAGGACGCGAACACGGTGCTCCTGCTGCACCGCCCCGAGTACTACTTCGGCCCCACGAGCAAGCAGGGGGACAACCTCGTCGGCAAGGCCGAGTGCATCATCGCGAAGCAACGCAACGGCGCAACCGGGATCGTTGACCTGTTCTTTCGAGCCGAGTGCGCCCGGTTCGAAGATCTCGAAGACCGGGAGTGAGAAAGTGGCCCGATTCGGATACCTGAGCGAGAGCGACCGACTGCACCAGGCGGATGCCTTCGTGCGGATGGTGGAGCGCGAAGGGCGCCCCGACTGGCGCGAGTACTTCGACTGGTGGTCCGGCCGCCGGAACAAGGATTTCCACCCCGGCGACCGGCAGGGAATCTTCCGCATCGTCGAGGAGATCATGGTTGCCGGCGGCGCCTCGACCCTGGTGGATCCGCTCGACTGGCTGCGCATCGGCCGCGATCCGGCGGAGGAGTCGGTCGCATGAGCACCCGACGCGCCCCCTCCGCCAAAGCTCGCCGGATGCTCGATCGCCAGTACAAGGAGCACGACGAGCAGGCGGCGGTCATCAGATGGGCTATGCTCCGCTCGCTCGCCATTCCAGAGCTCGCCCTGCTCCACGCCATCCCCAACGGCGGCCACCGGAGCCGGGTCGCTGCCGCCCGCCTCAAGGCCGAGGGCGTCAAGGCCGGCGTGCCCGACCTGGCGCTCCCCGTCCCGCGCGGCCCGTACCACGGCCTCTACATCGAAATGAAAACCCGCTACGGGCGCCCGTCCGTCGAGCAGAACTGGTGGCTCAACCGGCTCTGCGAGCAAGGGTACCGCGCGGTGGTCTGCCGGGGATTCGAGGAGGCCAGGGCGGAGATCGAGTCGTACCTGGCGCTGAGGGTGGCGGCGTGAGTCGCCCTGCAATTACGCCAGCGCGCCGAATCACCCGCCCAGGATGGCGCGTGACGGGCGAACGGGGTCGGCAGAGGGGTCCGGGTAGGGTCAGCGGGAGATCGGCCCGTGTGACGGAAGTGAGCGTTTGATATCGTTTGGAGGATCAAAAGGGTTGCGCCCGGCAACCATTGGTTGTATAATGGGGGAGAGTGAAGGATGAAACCCAACCACGGAGCGACCCAATGCGCGTGATTTCTCAGCAAGAGCGTGAGAAGATGGCGGTGGCGAAGAACAACCTGGCGCAGATGCGCGCGGCGATGGCAGAGGCGGCGTGCGACCACTGCGGTGGCCAGTCGATCACCTTCTCGTTCGACGGCGGGGCGGGCGTGTGGTTCCACTGCGCGGACGGCTACCGCGAGCACCTTGCAGCGCTGCGCGCATCCGTGCCATCGCGTGCGGAGTTGGCGGAGCGAGTGAACCGGGCGATATCCGCCGCATGACCCCCACTGAATTCCGTGCTTGGCTAGAGCGTCGGGGCCTGACCTACAAGGAGGCGGCCCCGCTGCTCGCGGCGCACCCCAACGAGGTTGAGCGCTGGGCCAACGGGCGCCGGAAGGTGCTGCGAAGAGTCGAGCGCATCATGGACCTGCTGGACGAGATCGACCGGCTGCGGGAGCGGCTGGAACCAGAAACCCGAACTGCGGCGAGGACGGGCCGGATCCAGCAGGCGGCACGAGAGGCCAGCGCGGCGGAGGGCAAGAACATCAGCGCCTCCGAGTGGGTCCGCATCGCCTGCGAAGAGAAGCTCGAGCGGGAGGACAAGAATGGTTGACCGCCGGAGCCCGATCGTCCGGGCCGCCGCCTTCCTCCTGGCCACCTCGCTCCTGGCGGGATGCAACAAGATCGACGCCTGGCGCCTCGCACGGCTGCGGGAGAGGGAGAATCTGCTGACCGTCAAGATCATGATGGCCAAGAAGAACTTCGAGCGATGCGCGCTCAACACCGAGCTCAACATCGGGAGCGACGAGTGCCCCGACTGGAAGACCACCATGAGGTGGAGGGCAGAGCTCGACATCGTCGAGCGGGAGATCCGCCAGATCCTGGACGAAGAATAGGCAATGAACGAACAGCGACGAATCGAGATCCTCCGGCGGATCGCGGCCTCGGGGCACCGAGCTCGGCGCTCGCGAGTGGGTGATGAGTATCCCGGCCCGACCTGACCACGACCCGGATCTGGTGATCGGGGACGGGCTTGCCGCCGGACGCGCTGCGCTGGAGCGGGTGGAGAAGCTGGAGGCCCCTGCTCGCCGCCCCTGCACCAGCGGGCGCACTTGACCACCACTGACCAGACCTGACCATGCAAACGATCCATCTCGACGACCTGATGCTGGCGAGCGGTGCCCACGGAACGGAGTTCTGCGGCCAGGCGTGCGCGGTCGAGGTCAGCAACCTCATCGCCGCCGGCGTGGTGCAGGTCCCGCCGGGGCTGCTGCGCTGCGAGCGCCCGCTGGAGGCTGCGCCGTTCGCGGACGATCACCCGAGCATCAGCCGCGTGATCCGCAGCTATGTGATCGGTCTCAACGACGCGTGGAATGATGCCGACCGCCAGCGGCTGCGCCCCTACGCCGCCCGCATCCTCTGCACCGCCACGGGCGAGGCCGACGAAGAGATCCGCGCCTGGATGGCGACCGACTGGCTGGTGCGGGTCCACACGCCCGCGTTCCTGCGCCTGGCGGGACTAGAGGAGCACGCACGGGCGCTGGAGTCGCTCGCGCGCATCACCGACGCGACGACGGCCCGAGCGGCGCAGCCCGCCCTCGACGCCGCGCGCAGCGCGGCGGACGCTGCCTGGGACGCTGCCTGGGCCGCTGGCTGGGACGCTGGCTGGGCCGCTGGCTGGGACGCTGCCAGGGCCGCTGCCTGGGCCGCTGCCAGGGCCGCTGCCAGGGACGCTGCCAGGGGCGCGCTTCGCCCTACGGTCGAAGCGCTCCAGGCCAGCGCGCTGGAGTTGCTGGATTCGATGATCGAGGTGGGCGCTCCAGCGGGCGCAGAGGGAGTTGCGAAGTGAGTACGATCGAGCGCAGGCTAAAGCCGCGAACGGCAACTCGAGGAAACGGGAAAGTGAGCGCTGACACCTCCGCGCCCGAGCGCGCCGCGATGCTCGAAGGCATCTTCTCGGTGCCCAGGTCGGTTGAGACCTGCCCGGCTTGCGGCGGATCACTCACCTATCAGCCGGACTCCTGGCAGCAGGAGGAGGATGGTGGATACGCGGTGATTGGCGGGATGATCGCCTGCGAGTATGAGGATGACTGGACGACCGACGAAGCGCACTTAGAGGTCAACCAGATGCCCTACGTCTATTGGTTGCCCGTCGAGCGAAAGGTGCTCGCATGGCTGAACACTGAGCGGCCGGAGGCTGACCATGCCTGAGCACCCCGAGCGCGCCACGGAGGACCGAGACGCCCGGCTGCGCGAGCTGGGCTACCGCCTCCCCACCGGCAAGCCGGTAGACCTCCCGCGCGTCGAGGGCAGGGCTCCCCACCGCTTCGGAGACCGGGCGGCGCTGGAGGCGGCGGCGCGGGAAATTGAGAGCATCACTTCGCCCCTATTCGCAGACGAGATCCTCGCCATCATGCGCCGCCACGGGCTGCGTGGGCCGGAGGCGACATGCCCGCACCTGCATGTGGCCGTGATCAGCGATGCGGCGCGCTGGTGCCTCGACTGCAATCGGTACATCGGGCACACCCCCACCACGAAGGACCGATGAGCGATTCCGAGATCGTTGCCGAGCTCCGTGATTGCTCCGGGGGCCTCTCCCTGGGCGCCAACACCATCCATCCTAACCAAGGAGACAACGAATGAGCGCCAACACCCGCAACAAAGAGCGGATAGCGGAGTGCAGTAACTGCGGAGAGGTGGTCGACCGGCTTGACCTGCGCGAGGCGCCAGATTGCAGTGCTCTTTGCCCTGTCTGCTTTGTCTTACTGCGACGATTGCGCGTTGGCCGACTGTGGACGATAGCCCCCGAGCGCCAGGAGGTGGGGTGATGAGCGGATATGTGTGGGTGATCGAAATGGGCGAGTACAGCGACTACCGGGTGGTCGGCGTCTACGACAACCGGAAGGACGCCAAGCGGGTCGCGGACCGGATCAACGCCTCGGATAACTTCAGCAAGGCGTCGGTCGCCAAGTGGCCGCTGAACCCCGGTGTGGACGCGCTCAACGAGGGGCTTACTCGCTATCGCGTGTTGATGTTGCGCGACGGTTCGGTGGAAGATGTCGGTAGCGCGGACGGATGGAGCGGGTATGAAATGTCTGACAACTGCTGGATCTGGCGCCGGTCCCAAGCGCCCGCGTATCGCGGCAAGGGGGTTCCTGACGCCCTGAACGCGCAGGTGTGGGCGAAGGACGAGCGGCACGCGGTCAAGATCGCGAACGAGGTGCGCTTGCAGATGATCGCGGGTGGGAAGTGGAAGCCATGACCCACGCCCCCATCATCGCCGCCGCCGCCCGCCCTGTTGCCGCCGAGGGGCGACGAGCCGTGAAACCGCACGGCCCGCACCTCTTGCGCGCCCCAGGTGTACCGAAAGTAGTTGATTGTGCGCGTTTGGAGGGTAAATTGTAGTACAGCGCCACCCCTGCGGAGGAAGCCGCATGACCCAGCCGAACAACGCCGTAACCGCCACCGTGGTCTTCGAGGACGCGGAGGGCGCCGCGACGGATCCGGACGCGGGCACGAGCATCATCTGGCGGATCTACAACCGCCACCGGAAGC
>DASVBS010000044.1 GCA_036375715.1 Longimicrobiaceae bacterium
CTCCGTATCCGCGAACGGTGAGATCGTGCTGGGGCTTCCACCGGCGAATCTCAGCGGAGCTCGCACGGAACCTCGCTTCGAGGGCGATCTCCTGTGCTCCGCGTCCGCGGGTGCGCCGACGCGACTCTCGACCTCAAGTCCGGAGGAAACGGTGATGACATTCTCAGCGAGCCTCTCGGCTGATTCGCAGTCGCTTCCTTCCCGCCAGCCCGCTTCCGGTAGTGATGCCGCCGTCGATCGGCGATCGGAGTCCAGCAACGGCTCCGCGGGTGGGCTGGATAGCGCGCGAGTGGGGCTGCTCGAGGGGAGAATGGGGCAGGAGCTGGCCGACCTGGTGCGACGCCACGGGGGCGTTCCCGTGGTCGCCCCCTCCGTGCAGGAAGTAGCGCTGGACGCTCGAGCCGAGGTCGAGCAGCTGACCGACGGGCTGCGAAACGGCCTGATCGACATGGTCGTCTTCCTCACCGGCGCCGGGGTCAACGCGCTCCTGAGCGAGGCGGAACGGATCGGTCGGGGGCGCGAGCTGGCGGAAGGGCTGCGCTGGGTCACCACCGTATGCCGCGGGCAGAAGCCACGCGCGGCCCTGCGGCAGCGCGGGCTGCCGGTCTCCGTCATGGTCCCCGAGCCCTACACCACCAGCGAGGTGCTAGACACCCTTCAGCGACTGAGCCCCCGCGACCGTGGCGTCGCGGTGGTGCATTACGGAGAGCGCAACCGGGAGATCGCCGACGCCCTGGAAGGGTGGGGAAGCCGGGTGATGGATCTCTGCGTCTACGAGTGGTCCTTGCCCGCCGATACCGGTCCGTTGGAAGCCCTCATCGCCGACCTCGAGGCGGGCCGGCTGGACGCGGTCGCCTTCACCAGCCAGGTGCAGGTGCGGCACCTCTTCCAGGTGGCCGGGGACAAGGGGCGCGCGCTCGGGCTCATGCAGGCGCTCAACACCCGGACCGTGGTGGCGGCCGTGGGGCCGACGTGCGCGCGGGCGCTGGAGGAGGTGGGGGTCACCCCGCAGGTGGTCCCGGAGCATCCGAAGATGGGACCGATGATCGTCGCCCTCGGCAAACATCTGCGCGAGCGGAGGGCGGCAGCTCACGAGGGGGACCTGTGAGCACCGGACTGCCTGACGTCCGCCGCTGGGAGGTGCACAGGGCGAGCGAAGCCACGGGGCGCGCCATTCACGGATCGAGGCCGGACGACGCCATCGACCTTCACGGGTCTACGGCGCAGGACGGCACTTCGGGGTCGAATGGGACGTCTTCCCCCGCCGCAGCCATTGCGGAGACTGGCCCCGTGCTCGATCGCTCCCTGCGGGAGATGGTCTCGAGCTACGAGCGGCGGCTCATCGAGGAGGCTTTGCGCAGGACGCGGGGCAACCGGGCGCGGGCCGCGCGGCTGCTGCAGACGACCGAGCGGATCCTGGGCTATCGGATCCGGCAGTACGGCATCGACTGGAAGGGGTTCCGCCGTTGAGCGAGCTCGACCCGATCTACGTATAAATCAATCCCGCCCAGGGTTGCCGGGGCGCCGGAAGTCCGTCTACATTCCGGCGCATGTCGAACTTCGCTTCACTTCCGGGTTTCCGGGATTTCTACCCGGAGGATCTCGCGGTCCGCTCGCACATCATGGCGGCGTGGCGGGAGGTCGCCACCCGCTACGGCTTTCAGGAGTACGACGGTCCGCCGCTCGAGCCGACCGAGCTGTATATCGAGAAGTCGGGCCCGGAGATCGTCCAGCAGCTCTATAACTTCACGGACAAGGGGGGGCGCGAGGTGGCCCTCCGACCCGAGATGACGCCGACGCTGGCCCGCATGGTGGGCGCCCGCGCCGGCGCCATGCGCAAGCCGATCAAATGGTTCTCGATGCCGCAGCTCTTCCGCTACGAGCGGGCGCAGCGCGGCAGGCTTCGTGAGCACTTCCAGCTCAACCTGGACATCATCGGCGAGACGGACGTGCTGGCGGACGCGGAGCTGATCGCGGCCGCCATCGACGTGCTGCGCTGTCTGGGGCTGGACCAGAACGATTTCGTCGCGCGGGTCTCCGATCGACGCCTGCTCCGCGCCCTCCTCCTGCACGCTCAGGTCCCCGAGGAGCGGCTGACCCTGGTCTACAACATCGTCGACAAGCTCGAGCGCGAGCCCGCCGAGCGCATCGCCGAGCGGCTGGGGACCGAAGCGGGGCTGGGTCCCGCCGTGGTCGAGGAGGTGCTGGCGATCTTCCGCCACCGGGACTTCGACGCGGTGCGCGACGCGTACGGCGGCACGGAAGGGATCGGCGAGCACATCCACCGCATGCACGAGCTGTTCGAGGCGCTGGAGGCGATGGGGCTGGGCGCCTATGCTCGCTTCGATCTCTCGGTGGTGCGGGGCCTCGCTTATTACACCGGGATCGTCTTCGAGCTCTTCGACGCTCGCGGCGAGCTGCGGGCGATCTGCGGCGGGGGCCGCTACGACGACCTGCTGCGGGTGATCGCCGGCGTGGATCTCCCGGCGCTCGGCTTCGGTATGGGGGACGTGGTGCTGCGCGAGCTGCTGGCGGAGCGCGGCAAGCTGCCGAAAGTGACGCGGAAGCTGGACTATTACATGGTGACGGTGACGCCGCAGGAGCGCGCGGTGATGCTCCAGATGGTCCACCAGCTGCGTGACAGCGGCCGCTCCGTCGATTACTCCCTGCGTCACCAGCCGGTCGGAAAGCAGTTGAAGGCCGCTGCCGCGGTGGGAGCGCACAAGGCGATCATCCTCGGCCCGGACGAGCTGGCCGAGGGGATGGTCGTAGTGCGCGAGCTCGCCCGTGGCGAGGAGGTCAGGGTCCCCTTCGAGCGGCTGGTCGAGGGGGGATGACCGGGGTGAGGCGCGGCACCACAGCGGTGGAAATCGTAAACATCTGACATCTTCCGGGCGGCCGGCCGCTGGTCGGCCGCATAACGTTATCATGGCCGAAGAAAAAGCTCTCACACCGCCCAGCGAGGACTTCAGCGCCTGGTACAACGAGGTGGTGCTGCGCGCCGAGCTCGCGGACTATTCGCCCGTACGTGGGTGCATGGTGATCCGCCCCTACGGCTACCGTCTCTGGGAGCTGATGCGGGACCGTCTCGATCAACGCTTCAAGGAGACGGGTCACCAGAACGCCTATTTCCCCCTCTTCATCCCGCAGTCGTTCCTGGCGCGCGAGGCCCAGCACGTGGAGGGGTTCGCCAAGGAGGCGGCGATCGTCACCCACACCCGCCTGAAGGTGGACGAGGGCGGCGGGCTCATCCCGGACCCGCTGTCGGAGCTGGAGGAGCCGCTGGTGGTCCGCCCCACCTCGGAGACGATCATCTACGAGATGTTCGCCCGGTGGGTGCAGAGCTATCGCGACCTTCCCCTGCTCTTCAACCAGTGGGCGAACGTGGTCCGCTGGGAGATGCGCACGCGGCTCTTCCTGCGCACCACCGAGTTCCTCTGGCAGGAGGGGCACACCGCGCACGCCACCGAGGCGGAGGCGGAGGAGGAGGCGCGGCGGATGCTCGGCGTCTACCGCGAGTTCATGGAAGGGTGGATGGCCATGCCGGTCGTCACCGGCCGCAAGACCGAGTCGGAGAAGTTCGCCGGCGCGCTGCGCACCTACTCGTGCGAGGCGATGATGGGCGACAACAAGGCCCTGCAGGCGGGCACCTCGCACAATCTGGGGCAGAACTTCGCGCGGCAGTTCGACCTGAAGTTCGCGGCCGAGTCGGGCGTCGAGGAGTACGCCTGGAACACCAGCTGGGGCACCTCCACCCGCATGGTCGGCGGGCTGGTGATGACCCACGGCGACGAGCG
>DASVBS010000045.1 GCA_036375715.1 Longimicrobiaceae bacterium
CCGCGCGGATGGTACTGCCCGGGAGACCGGGTGGGAGAGTACGTCGCCGCCGGCCCCAAGCACCCCAGGAGGACGCCGCCCACACCGCCGCGTGTGGCCGGCGTCCTCTTTTTCTTGCCCCCTCCACCCCGCACCCGCACCCGCACCCGCACCGCCCAGCGCGATCACGAGCCGCGGACGGTGGCGGGTTTGCTTGCGCCGGCCGATCGGGTGCGTCTACATTCGACGTATGGGAGAGGAGGCGATGGGCGGCGCCGTAGAGGCGGATACGCGTGCGGGGTACGTCGCGCTGGTCGGGCAGCCGAACGCGGGCAAGTCGACGCTGCTCAACGCCTTTACGGGTGAGAAATTGAGCATCGTGACGCCGCGGGCGCAGACCACGCGCGAGCGGGTCATGGGGATCTACACGGCGCCGGGGTCGCAGATCGTCTTCGTCGACACGCCCGGACTGCTCGAGCCGCGCTACCTTCTCCAGCGGAGCATGCTGGAATCGGCGCTCGCAGCGCTGGCGGATGCGGATCTGGTGCTCTTGCTGCTGGACGCGACCCGCGCGGCCGAGGCCCGGCCGACGGGGGAGCCGCTGGACGCGTTGCGGCGGCGAGTGAAGGATCTGTTCGTTGCGGTGAACAAAGTGGATGCCGCCCCGGCGGAGGCCGTGGAGGAACTGTCTCGGTGGGCGGCCGAGACGTTCGGCAAGACGGCCTTCGCGATCTCGGCGGCGGAAGGCCGGGGCGTGGAAGCGTTGAGGGCGGCGTTGACCTCGGCGCTGCCGCGATCCCCGTTTCTGTATCCGGAAGACGAGATCGCGGTCCAACCGGTGCGCTTCTTCGTCTCCGAGATGATCCGGGAGACGATCTTCGAGGAGTACCGGGAGGAGGTGCCGTACAGCACGGCGGTGCGGATCGAGGAGTTCCGGGAAGCGACGGTGCCGGTGTTCATCCGGGCGGTCGTGTTCGTGGAGCGAGAGAGTCAGAAGGCGATCCTGGTGGGGAAGCGCGGCGCCGGGATCAAGCGCCTTGGGCAGCGCTCGCGGGAGAAGATCGAAGCATTCCTCGGCGAGCGGATCTACCTGGACCTTCGGGTCAAGGCGATCCCGGGGTGGCGCAAGAAGCGTTCGGCGTTGAAGCACCTCGGCTACCCGCTTCCGCAGGAGGGGGCCTAGTGGGAGCGCGGGCGGGGTGAAACGAGGAGGCATCATGCTGGATTCGGAGCTGCTGGAAATCCTGGTGTGCCCGAAGTGCAAGGGAGAGCTCGAGTATCGACCGGAGGAGAACGAGCTCGTGTGCCATGCGTGCCGGCTTCGCTACGAGGTCCGGGACGACATCCCGATTATGCTTCTGGATGAGGCGAAGCCTCTGTAAGGTGCGGCTGCGACCGGGGTCCCGCCCCCACAGGCGGTGGAGTCGGCGCGGTTCGCTGGCGGCGATCGCCGCCGCCGGCAGCGCATGCCTCGCCGTGGCGCCACTGCATGCTCGGCAAACGCCGGCCAGCGAGCGCACGCCGGCCTCCGAGTGCTGCCTCGTGCTGATCCTGCCGGTCGGGGCGCGTTCGATCGCGCTCGGCCGGGCGCTGACGGCGATGGCGACGCCCGATGCGGTGTTCTCGAACCCCGCCGGCCTGGCCGGGGTCGATGGCGGGTACCTCATGGTGCACCACACGGACGTCGCGGCGCAGGGGAACGCGTTCTCCCTGGTCTTCGCGCCGGAGGGCGTGGGCACGCTCGGCCTCTCGTACGAGCTCGTGGATTTCGGCGAGATCGAGCAGACGGACGACCGGGGCCAGACCATCGGCGCCGTCACGCTGCGCCACCACGTCCTCGTCGCCTCGTACGGCGCGCACCTCGCGGGCGGACTGGGCGCGGGGATCAGCTACAAGTTCTACCAGTTCCGGATCGGCTGCCGCGGCACCTGCGGCGGCGAGGAGGTGACCGCGACGACGCACGCGGTCGACGTGGGCGTGCGCTGGCACTCGCAGCGGTTCCCGGCGCTCCAGCTCGGGGCCGCGGTTTCGAACATCGGCTTCCCGCTCCAGGTCATCAACGCGCAGCAGGCCGACCCGCTCCCGGTCCGCATCCGGGTCGGCGGCGCGTACGAGGTGCTCCACCACCTGCGCCGGGACAGCGGCCTCGAACTCTGGTGGGCCGTCGACGTCGTGGACGAGTGGCACGAGCCCGGATCGCCGGACGTGTCGACGGGCCTCGAGCTCTCGATCGGCGACGCGGTCTTCCTCCGCTCCGGCTATGTGCCCGGCGAAGGGATCGGCACCGGCGCGGCCATCGGGGTCGGCATCGATTACGACCGCTTTACCGTGTCGATCGCCCGCAGCTTCGCGTCGAGCCCCCTCGAAGCCGTGGAGGAGCCGATGCAGTTCTCGTTCGGCCTCCGCTTCTGAGGCGCGGCGCCATGCTGCCGCGGGCGGCGCTCGCTTGGATGCTCCTCGCCCTCTTCGGCGATTCGGCCGATGCGCAGCGGGTACCGGAGGCTCCGGCCGTGCCACCGCCGGCGGCCGCGATGGAGCCGGTCGCCGGTGCGCCGGCCGCGCCGAGCGCTCCCCGCATGATGCTGCTCTCCGCCGTGGCCCCCGGGGCGGGCCAGTATGGGCTCGGCCAGAAGCGCTGGATCGCGTACGCCGCCGCCGAGGTGGTGGGCTGGCTGTGGTACGTCGACCGCCGCGGGGAGGGCCGCGATTTCGAGGCGCGGTACCGTGACCTTGCCTGGGACGTCGCCCGGCGCGTCGGCACGGGGGAGCGGCGGGACGGCGATTTCGAGTACTACGAGGCGCTCGCGAAGTACGAACGGAGCGGGGCATTCGACGCCGACCCGGTGAGGGAGGGCATCCAGCCGGAGTCGGACGTCGAGACGTACAACGGCTCCGTGTGGGCGCTCGCCCGGGCGATGTACCTTCCCGTCGGATCGGGCGCGCCGCCGGAAGATTCGCCGGAATACGAGCGGGCCGTCGCCTATTACCGGGCCCACGCGGCCAGTCCGGAGTTCGCCTGGTCCTGGGTCGGGAACGGCGGCGCGAGGCAGCGTTACCGGGAGCTGATGCGCTCGAGTGATGAGGCGTTTCGCGCCGCGACGCGAACCCTCGGCCTGATCCTTGCGAATCACGCCGTCAGTGCGGTGGATGCGCTGGTTTCCGCGCGTCTCCGCGGTCATCGGGATGCCGCCCCCCTCATCCAGTTCGAAAGCGCCCTGCGCGTCCGGGGAAGCGAGACATCGTGGAGCGCGATGGTTCGCATCCCCTGGCCGAGGAGGTGATCGTGCCGATCAAAGCCGACCTCATCATCGAGTACCTGCGCGAGACCGCGGGGCGCCCGCTGAAGGCGAAGGAACTGGCTCGAGGTCTGAAGGTACCCGAAGTCGATTACCCGGAGTTCAAGGCGCAGCTCCAGCGGCTGGAGGACGAGGGGCTGCTGTACCGGGTGAAGAAGCAGCGTTACGCTGCGCCGGAGAAGATCAACCTGGTCGTGGGGCGGCTGCAGACGATCCGCAGCGGCGCGGGGTTCGTGGTGCCGGAGGATGGAGCGGAAGACCTGTTCATCCCGTGGCAGGCGATGGGCTCCGCCGTGCACGGGGACCGGGTGATTGCGCGGGTCGAGAAGCGGCGCCGCGGCCAGCGGCGGGAGGGCCGGATCATCAAGGTCCTCGAGCGCGCGCGGGGGACGATCGTCGGCATCTATCACCCGGCGCGCAACTTCGGCTTCGTGGTGCCGGAGGATCGGAAGCTGACGCGGGACGTCTTCATCCCGCCGGGTCAGGAGTCGGGCGCGAACGACGGGGACGTCGTGCTGGTCCGCATCTCGAGCTGGGGGGACGAGCACCTGGGTCCCGCCGGAGAAGTCGAGACGGTCCTCGGCCATCGGGCCGAAGCGGGGGTGGATGTCCTGGCCGTGGTGTACGGGCACGGGCTGCCGATCGATTTCCCGGCGGAGGTGACGGAGGAGGCGGAGCGCCTGCGCGAGCGGGGGATCCGCCCCGAAGATCTCGAGGGGCGCCGGGATCTCCGCGACGAAGTGGTCTTCACGATCGATCCCGCGGACGCGCGCGACCACGACGACGCACTGTCGATCCGACCGGTCGGCGACGGGCGTTGGCGGGTCGGCGTGCACATCGCCGACGTGAGCCATTACGTCCGCGAGGGGACGGCGCTGGATGCCGAGGCGATGCAGCGGGGGACGAGCGTCTACCTCGTCGACCGGGTCATCCCGATGCTGCCGGAGGCGCTGTCGTCGGACCTGTGCTCGCTCGTCCCCGACCGCGACCGCCTCGCGCTGACGCTGTTCCTCACCGTCGACGAGGAGGGGCGCGTCCACGAGCACGAGCTGGTGCGGAGCGTGATCCGGAGCCGGCACCGGCTCTCGTACGACGATGCGCAGTCGGTCATCGACGGCGAGCGGTCGGTGGACCGCGAGACCGACGAGGCCATCCGGACGCTCGTTCGGATCAGCCGGGCGCTGCGGAGCGCCCGTGAGCGGCGCGGCAGCCTGGACTTCGACCTGCCGGAGGCGCGGGTCGTGCTGAACACGCGGGGTGAGCCGACGGACATCCAGCGCGTGCTCCGGCTGGAGAGCCATCGCCTGATCGAGGACTTCATGCTGCTGGCCAACGAGACGATCGCACGGCACGCCGTGCGGTCGCGGCTGCCGTTCCTCTTTCGCATCCACGAGCGGCCGGACGCCGATCGGCTGGAGCAGCTCCGGGACTTCGTCGCCACGTTCGGGTACCGGGTCGGCCGGCGCGCCGAGCCGAGGCCGAAGGACCTCCAGCAGCTCCTGGTCCGGGTCCAGGGGCGGCCGGAAGAGAACCTCATCTCCACCGTCGTGCTCCGGTCCATGAAGCAGGCGCGATACAGCCACGACAATGCGGGGCACTTCGGGCTCGCGGCCGAGCACTACACGCACTTCACCTCGCCGATCCGGCGGTACCCGGACCTCGTCGTCCACCGACTGGCGAGCCGGGCGATCATCGATGGGGAGCGGCTGCCGGAATCGCTGCGGGAGGAGGCGCTTCCGACGATCGCGCGGTTGTCGAGTGAGCGAGAGCGCGTGGCCGTCGAGGCCGAACGCGACAGCGTCGACCTGAAGAAGGTCGAGTTCATGGAGCGACACCTGGGCGACGAGTTCTCGGGCACGATCAGCGGCGTGACGTCGTTCGGCCTGTTCGTGCTGCTGGACGACTATTTCGTCGAGGGGCTCGTGCACGTCAGCTCGCTGGAGGACGACTACTACGTCTTCCTCGAGGAGCAGTTCGCCCTGGTCGGCGAGCACACGCGCCGACGCTTTCAGCTCGGCGGCGCGATCCGAATCCGCATCGCGGCCGTGGATCGGGAGGAACGCAAGATCGATTTCGTGCTGGCGGAGTCGCCCTGATCTGGCGATCCGGCGTTGTCGGGCGTGGGTTTGACAGTCCCCGGGCCCGGCGCTAGCTTCGACCTGACCTTCCAAGGACCTGATCTCACCGGCGGTTATGCGCCTGCATCGAACGATCGTGTTTCACTCGCCGCGAGGGGCGCAGCCGCCGGCCGCGGTGCAGGCCGTCGCGCGCGAGCGCGGTCTCCACGTCGTCGCCCATCGCGACGGCGCGGGGATGCTTTCGCTCGTGAACCAGAGCTTCCCGGTGCTCATCGTCCTGGACGGGAGTGACGGCGCCGGGAGCATCGCCCTGTGCGAGACGCTCAAGAGCGACCCGTTCACCGCGATCATCCCGGTGGCGTTCATGCTCGCGCAAGAGGACCGCGAGTACGCACTGCGCGCGCTCGAGAGCGGCGCGGATGAGGTGCTGCGCCCCGCCATGGAGGACCGCGAGCAGCTGCTGCGCCTCCGGCGGGCGCTGGACCGGGCCGACCGCGACGTGAGCGTGCATCCGAGCACGCGTCTGCCCGGCACCGTCCAGATCGAACGCGACATGGCCGACCGGCTCCGCAGCGGCGAGCTCTTCGCGGTCTGCTATGCGGACCTCGACCATTTCAAAGAATTCAACGACCGTTACGGGTACAACGAAGGCGACCGGGTCATCCTGCTCCTCTCGCGGATCCTGCGCGATGTGGTGAAAGGCCACGCGCCGTGCGGGTTCATCGGGCACATCGGCGGCGACGACTTCATCTTCAACGTCCCGCTCGAACACATGAGGCCGTGCTGCGAGGACATTCTCGAGATCTTCGATGAACTGATCCCGTACCAGTACACGGAGGACGACCGCCGGATGGGCTACTTCCTCGGCAAGGACCGCCGGGGCAACCTCCTGCGCGTCCCCATCATGACGCTCTCCATCGGCGTGGTGACGAACCAGCATCGGCACTTCACGCATACCGCGCGGATCAGCGAACTCGCGACGGAGATGAAGTCGTACGCGAAGACGCTGACCGGCTCGGTCTACGCCGTGGACCGTCGGCGCGACGCCGTTCCCGTCGTCCATGCCGGTTTCCAGGAAACGAAGGGCGAAGCGCCCTCGGAGCAGTCTTGAGTATGAACGTACGTTGCACCCACTGTGGCACCGCTTATCGCATCGATCCGTCGCGGATCCCGGCCGGCGGCGCGATGGCTCGCTGCGCCCGCTGTCAGCAGGCGTTCCGGATCGATCCCGCTCAGGCGGGCGGCGCGGGCGCGCCGCATGCGGCACACGGGCACGCAGCCGCGCCCTCGGCGGCGGCATCGCCGGGCGGCGCGGGCCTGGTCGCGCCGAAGCCGACGGGGCCGGCGACGCCGACGCCCCCGGCCGGGCCGGCGGGCCGGCCTCCCGCCGAGCCGAAGCCGCGGGTGACGGTCGCGTCGTCGACGGGGGGCGCGCCGGCGGCCCGCCCCGCCCCGATCTTCGGGCCGCAGGACCCGGAGGTCCGCGCCCGGCGCCTCGCCCGTGCACTCGTCTCGGACATTATCGCCTACCACCAGGACCGCTGGGAGCGGAGCGTGGCCGCGGGCACGCTCCGCGAGGATTTTCGCGAGGAGATCCTGAAGAGCTGGGAGGAGTACGTGCTCCAGGTGGGTTCCGAGCGGGCGCACGGCACGCCGTACTTCCGCGACGCGCTCAACGAGATTCTCGCGAAAGGACGGCAGGTCTTCTGACGCGCTCGGTTGATCCGAGTCCGGGAATCGGCTATATTTTCAGGGTGTCCACGTTTGATTCGGGGGCCGTCCATCCGGACGGCCTCTCGCGTTAAGAGAGGGGGAATCCGAATGAACGACACGAGGGAACGGCTGGACGGGTACCGCGAGCGGATCGCGTCGCTCGGAGGTTATCTTTGACGTAGAGGCCAAGCGGAGCCGCATCCAGGAGTTGGAGCAGCGGATGGCGGAGCCGGGCTTCTGGGACGATGGCGCCGCCACGCGCGAGGTCATCGCGGAGGTCAAGGAGCTGAAGGGCTGGGTCGAGCCGTGGGACCGCGCGGCCGCGAAGCTCGGGACGCTGGCCGAGCTCGGCGAGCTGCTGGCCATCGAGGCGGACCCGGACATGGAGGCCGAGTGGAGCGCCGAGGTCGACGCGCTCGGCCGTGAGGTCGAGCGGCTGGAGCTGCGCAACATGCTGCGCGGCGCCGACGACGCGCGCGACGCGCTGGTGACGATCCATCCGGGCGCCGGCGGTACGGAGTCGCAGGATTGGGCGGAGATGCTCATGCGCATGTACTCGCGCTGGGCGGAGGACCACGACTACGAGGTCGCGCTGCTGGATCTCCAGCCGGGCGAGGAGGCCGGGATCAAGAGCGCGACGCTGGAGGTCCGCGGCCGGTACGCGTACGGCTTCCTGAAGGCGGAGAAGGGCGTGCACCGACTGGTGCGGATCTCGCCGTTCGACGCGCAGGCGCGACGGCACACGTCGTTCGCGAGCGTGTTCGTCTACCCGGTCGTGGACGACGAGATCGAGGTCGAGATCAACGACAAGGACCTGCGGATCGACACCTTCCGCGCCGGAGGCAAGGGCGGTCAGCACGTCAACAAGACGGATTCGGCGGTGCGGATCACGCACCTGCCGACGGGGATCGTCGTCTCGTGCCAGAACGAGCGGAGCCAGACGCAGAACAAGGCGACGGCCATGAAGATGCTCAAGGCGGCGCTTTACCAGCACGAGCAGGAGAAGCGCCAGGCGGAACGCGACAAGGTCGAGGCGGAGAAGACCGAGATCGGCTGGGGGAACCAGATCCGGTCCTACGTGTTCCAGCCGTACACGATGGTGACGGACCACCGGACGGAGCTGAAGATCCCGGACGTGCAGGGGGTCATGAACGGGGACCTCGACCCGTTCATCGAGGCGTATCTGAAGGAGCACGGGGCGCGAGTCGCCTGAGCCGATTGGAAACGGAGCGGAGCGGAGGAGACCGCATGGGCGGAGCGGGAGCGGGGTCGGAGGCCCGGGAGCGGAGGAGTCAGGTCGTCGAGGCGCGCCACGAGAAGCTGGACGAGCTCCGGCGGCGCGGGATCGAGCCGTTCGCGTACGGCTACACAGTCACGCATTCGGCGGCCGACGCCCGCGCCGCATTCGAGGCGGCCGAGGGCGCGGGCAACCTCTCGGATGCCGGCGACGGGCCGGAGGTCCGACTCGCCGGCCGGCTGACGTCGCTGCGCGGGCACGGGAAAAGCACGTTCGCGGACCTGGCCGACCGCAGCGGCCGCATCCAGCTGTACTTCCGCAAGGACGAGCTCGGCGAGACGGCGTACGAGCTGCTCGACCTCCTGGACCCGAGCGACTGGATCGGGCTCGAGGGCGTGCTGTTCCGGACCCGGATGGGCGAGGTCACGGTGCGGGTGCGGTCGTTCGAGTTGCTGTCCAAGTCGCTGCGGCCGCTGCCGTTCGGCAAGGAGGAGGTGGACCCGGAGACCGGGGAGCGCCGCGTCTACAGCGGCTTCGCCGACGTGGAACAGCGGTATCGGCAGCGGTACGCGGACCTGGCGGTGCACCCGGCCGTGCGGGAGGTGTTCCTGACGCGAACCCGGCTGGTGAGCGCGATCCGACGCTTCCTGGACGCGCGCGGGTACGTGGAGGTCGAGACGCCGGTGCTCCAGCCGCTCTACGGCGGCGCCTCGGCGCGGCCGTTCACGACCCACCACCACGCCCTCGACATGCCGCTCTACCTCCGCATCGCGGACGAGCTGTACCTCAAGCGGCTGATCGTCGGCGGGCTGGAGCGGGTGTACGAGATCGGCAAGGACTTCCGGAACGAGGGGATCGACCGGACGCACAACCCCGAGTTCACGATGCTGGAGTTCTACCAGGCGTTCGCGGACTACGAGGATATGATGGCGCTGGTCGAAGAGCTGCTCGGCGCGGTCGTGCGCGAAGTGACCGGCGGCTCGACGGCGCTCGAGTACCAGGGCGTGCGCATCGACTTCGCGCCGCCGTTCCGGCGGCTCCCGTACTTCGAGGCGCTGCGCCAGTACGGCGACCTGGACGCGCGGGCCATGGATGACGCCGCGCTGCGCGACGCCGTCCGCTCGTTCGCCGTCGAGGACGTCGACACGATGGGCCGGCCGAAGCTGATCGACGAGCTGTTCAAGGCGCTCGTGGAACCGCACCTCGACCAGCCGGTATTCATCACCGACTATCCGCGCGAGATCTCGCCGCTCGCGAAGCCGAAGCGGGGGGATCCGGAGCTGGTCGAGCGATTCGAGCTGATCGTGGCCGGACGGGAGATCGCGAACGCGTTCAGCGAGCTGAACGATCCGATCGACCAGAGGGAGCGCTTCATGGCGCAGGTTCGGCTCCGCGAACAGGGCGATGAAGAGGCCCAGAGCTACGACGAGGACTACATCCGCGCGCTCGAGTACGGCATGCCGCCCACGGGCGGGGTGGGGATCGGCATCGACCGGCTGGTGATGCTCCTCACCGACCAGGCGTCGATCCGCGACGTCATCCTGTTCCCGACCCTGCGGCCGGAGTGAGACGGCGACGTGAAGAGGCTGGATTGGTTCATCGCGAGGCGGTACCTGTCCTCGCGCCGGAAGGGGCGGTTCCTCTCGCTGATCACGGTGATCGCGGTCGGCGGGATCTGCCTCGGCGTGACCGCGCTGATCACCGTGATCGCGGTCATGACCGGGCTGCAGCGTGACCTGCAGGGCAAGATCCTCGGGAACAACCCCCACATCTTCGTGTTCGAGCCGGGCCAGTCGTTCCGGCTCGAGCACTACGAGGGGCTGCTCAGGTCCGTGCGCGAGGTGCCCGGCGTGGTCGCCGCGGCGCCGCTGGTCATGACGCAGGTCGGGCTGGTGAAGGAAAACGGCGAGTACGCCCAGGCCGGGCAACTCTGGGGGATCGACCCCGACGCCGAGGGCCCGCCGCTCACGGTGGTGCAGGAGCGGATCCGGTCGGGCGAGTACTCGCTCGGCCCGACGCAGACGGGGCTCCCCGGGATCCTGGTCGGGCGGCGGCTGGCGGACAAGATGAGCCTGATGCCGGGCGACATCGTCACGATCATCTCGGGCGAGAACATCAAGACCGGTCCCCTCGGGGAACTCCGGCCGGCCACCGAGCAGTTCGAGGTGACGGGCCGCTTCGAGACCGGGATGTACGACTACGACAGCCAGTTCATCTACGCACCCATCGCCGCCGTCCAGGACCTGCTCGACCTGCCGGCGAACACCGTGAGCGGCCTGGCCGTGAACGTCGTCGATCCGTGGCGCGCCGACGCCGTCGCCGTCGCGGTCGAGGACGCCCTGGGCTTCCCCTACTTCACGCAGTCCTGGATCGAACTGAACGCCACGCTCTTCTCCGCCTTGAAGCTGGAGAAGCTGGCGCTGTTCGTCATCCTGTCGCTGATCATCCTGGTTGCCGCGTTCAACATCGTCAGCACGCTGGTCATGGTGGTGAAGGACAAGACGAAGGAGATCGGGATCCTGAAGTCGATGGGACTGACCGACGCCCGGGTGCTGCGGGTCTTCCTGCTCCAGGGTCTGGCGATCGGGCTGGTCGGCACGGCACTCGGCACCGTCGGCGGTCTCACGCTTGTATGGCTGCTCGATCGCTATAAATTCATCACTCTCCCGGGCGACGTCTATTTCGTCGACACGCTGCCCGTCGCACTGGACCCCGTCGACCTGCTGCTGATCGTGTGCGTCAGCATCCTGATCGCGCTGCTGGCGACGGTCCACCCGGCGCGCCAGGCATCCCGGCTCCAACCCGTGGAGGCGATCCGACATGAGTGAAGCGCGCGTGGTCCGGATCGACCCCATGGCGGACGCCGCGGCCGCGGAACCGGTCCTCGAAGGCCGGGCGCTGAGCCGGGTCTACATCGGCGGCGACCAGCGCGAACTCGTCATCCTGGACGGTGTAGAGATCCGTGTGGCCCCCGGCGAGGTGGTCGCGATCGTCGGCGCGAGCGGCGCGGGGAAGTCCACGCTGCTCCACCTGCTGGGTGGGCTGGACCGCCCGACGGCCGGCGAAGTGGTCGTGGCCGGCCAGTCGCTGGCGGGGCTGTCCGACCGCGATCTCGCGGACGTCCGGAACCGGCGCATCGGCTTCGTCTTCCAGTTCCACCACCTGCTCCAGGAGTTCACGGCGCTGGAGAACGTGATGATGCCGATGCTGATCGCGGGCCGGCCGGAGGGCGAGGCGGAAGAGCGGGCGCGTTTGCTCCTCGATGAGATGGGGCTGGGCGCCCGGGTCAGGCACACGCCGCGCGAGTTGAGCGGCGGCGAGCAGCAGCGCGTCGCCGTGGCGCGCGCCCTGGCGAACGAGCCGACGGTCGTCATTGCGGACGAGCCGAGCGGGAACCTCGACGCGCACACGAGCGAGCGCCTGCACGACCTGTTCTTCCGGGTTCGGGAGGAGTACGGCGTGGCGCTGGTCCTGGCGACGCACAACCGCGAGCTGGCCGACCGCGCGGACCGCGTGCTCCTCCTCAAGGAAGGGCAACTCCAGAGCTTCCACACGGTGTAGGGAACCATGCTCTGCGACCACTGCGGCGAGAACGAGGCGGTCATTCACCTCACGCAGATCGTCGACAACCAGATGAGCACGTTCCATCTGTGTGAGGCGTGCGCGGAGGAGAAGGGCCTGGAACCGGGGGTCAACGCCGGGAACTTCCCGCTGACCGACTTCCTCGCCCAGATCGGGAAGGGGATCGGCGCCGAGGGCGGCGCCGCCGTGGGCGCGTGTGCGTACTGCGGGCTCAAGTTGGAGGATTTCAAGAAGACCGGTCGGCTGGGCTGCCCGCACTGCTACGTCACGTTCGAGGTCCACCTGCGGAGCCTGCTCCGGCGGCTCCACGGCGGCACGCAGCACGTGGGGAAGGTGTACCTGCCGCCCGACCCGACGCAGGCGCAGCGGCAGCAGCGGCTCAGCGGCCTGCGTCGCAAGCTGGACAAGGCGGTCGCGAGCGAGGACTTCGAGCGGGCTGCGGAGCTGCGCGACCAGATCCGCGCGCTGGAGGCGGCGACGTAATGCTGGACCTGACCACGACCCCGGATTTCGGCCTCGGCTGGTTGGAGGCGAGCGGGCCGCACGCGGACGTCGTGCTGTCCACGCGGGTCCGACTGGCACGAAATCTCCAGGGGCACGCCTTCGGCCCGCGTCTCCGAGATGGCGAGCCCGATCAGGTCTACAGCCAGGTCCGAGACGCGGTGGCCCGAACGGCCTCGCTTCGGGGCGGCGTGAGCCTCGAGCTGGATGCGCTGCCGGTGCTGTCGCGTCGGGTGCTGCTGGAGCGGCACCTGATCTCGCGAGAGATCGCCGGGGAGAACGGCGCCGGCCCGCCTCGCGGCGCCGCGCTGTTCATGGGACCCGAGGAGCGCGTCGGGATGATGGTGAACGAAGAGGACCACCTTCGCCTTCAGGCGCTGCTTTCCGGGCTCCGGCTCGAGGAGGCGTTCCGGCTCGTGGACCGGCTCGATGAGGAACTCGGTGCGCACCTGGCCTTCGCGTACCACCACGAATTCGGCTACCTGACCAGCTGCCCGACCAACGTCGGCACCGGGCTGCGCGCTTCGATCTTCGTGCATCTGCCCGGTCTGGTGCTGACGAAGGAGATCGGCCGCGTGCTCCAGGGGATCGGCCAGGTCGGGCTCACCTTCCGCGGGCTGTACGGCGAGGGTTCCGAGGTCGTCGGGAACTTCTTCCAGATCTCCAACCAGACCACGCTGGGGAAGAGCGAGGAGGACCTGATCGACCACCTCCAGAAGATCGTGCGCCAGGTCATCCAGTACGAGATGCAAGCGCGCTCCGTGCTCATGCGGGATGCGCCGGCGGTGATCGAGGACAAGATCTGGCGCGCATACGGCTTGCTTCGCTACGCGAGGTCGCTCACCTTCGAGGAGGTCATGAACCTGCTGAGCGGCGTGAGACTGGGTGTGAGCATGAAACTACTCCCGGGACTCAGTGTATACACGCTCAATAAAATCATGATTTACGCACAGGCCGCGCACCTCCAACAGGCGGCGGGGCGATCCCTCTCCGAAGCGGAAAGCGATTTGCATCGTGCAGCGTATGTCCGCCGCATCCTCGCCGTCGAGGGCGAAGTGCCCACGAGCGACGCGGATCCGGCCGCGGAAGGGGCCTGAATGGGAAACCGACGTCTCCGGCTAAGAGGGCTTCCATGAATTACAACTTCACGGACCGGGTCCGAAAGGTGCTCGCGATGGCACGCGAGGAGGCGATCCGACTCCAGCACGACTACGTGGGCACGGAGCATATCCTGCTCGGGCTCATCCGGGAAGGAGAGGGCGTGGCGGCCGCTGTCCTGATGAACCTGAACGTGGATCTGGAACAGATCCACGATCGGGTCGAGGAGTCGGTCCGGAAGGGGAAGGCGACGATCGCGCTGGGCGAGCTGCCGTACACGTCGCGCGCGAAGAAGGTGCTCGAGTACGCCATGGCCGAGGCGCGGGAGCTGAACCACTCGTACGTGGGGACGGAGCACCTGCTGCTCGGGTTGCTGCGCGAGGAGAAGGGGATCGCGGCGCAGGTCCTGAACTCGCTGGGCGTGTCGCTCGAGGAGGCGCGGGCCCAGACGCTGAAGCTGCTGGGCAGCGACGTGAACCCGACGCAGCCGTCGGGCCCGGGTGGGAGCGGCGGCCCGACGCCGAAGGGCGAGAAGAAGAGCAAGACGCCGGCGCTCGACCACTTCTGCCGCGACCTGACGGAGCTGGCGCGCGGTGGCGAGCTCGACCCGACGATCGGCCGCGCCAAGGAGATCGAGCGGGTCATGGAGGTGCTGAGTCGCCGGAAGAAGAACAACCCGGTCCTGATCGGCGAGCCGGGTGTGGGCAAGACGGCGATCGTGGAGGGGCTGGCCCAGCTCATCGCCAAGGGCGACTGCCCGGACAGCCTGCGGGACCATCGCGTGCTGGCGCTGGACATGGCGGCGGTGATCGCGGGGACGAAGTACCGCGGCCAGTTCGAGGAGCGGCTGAAGGCGATCATGAACGAGATCGCCCAGAACAAGAACATCATCCTGTTCATCGACGAGCTGCACACGCTGGTCGGCGCGGGCGCGGCGGAGGGCGCGATCGACGCGTCCAACATGCTGAAGCCGGCGCTGGCCCGGGGCGAGCTCCAGTGCGTGGGCGCGTCGACGCTGAACGAGTACCGCAAGTACATCGAGAAGGACGGTGCGCTCGAGCGGCGCTTCCAGGCGGTGATCGTGGACCCGCCGTCGGTCGATGAGACGATCGAGATCCTGAAGGGGCTGCGGAAGCACTACGAGGACCACCACAAGGTGGTGATCCCGGACGAGACGCTGGTTGCGGCGGCGCGGCTCTCGGAGCGTTACATTACCGACCGGTTCCTGCCGGACAAGGCGATCGACGTGATCGACGAGGCCGGCGCGCGCGCCCGCCTCGCGACGCAGGTGCCGCCGCCGGAGGTGGCGGAGCTGAAGGAGCAGCTCGAGGCGCTGGGCGCGAAGAAGGACGAGGCGATCCGCGACCAGGACTTCGAGCGCGCGGCGGAGCTCCGCGACCGGGAGCGCGAGCTCCAGGGCGAGATCCGCCGCAAGCAGGAGGAGTGGGAGCAGGAGCGGCGCAACCACCGCCCGACGATCACGGAGCAGGACGTCGCGTTCATCGTGAGCCGCTGGACCGGGATCCCGGTGACCCGCCTCAAGGAGGCGGAGACGGAGCGGCTGGTCCACATGGAGGACGAGCTGCACAAGCGGGTCGTCGGCCAGGAGGAGGCGATCAAGGCGATCAGCCGCGCGATCCGGCGCAGCCGGGCCGGGTTGAAGGACCCGCGCCGTCCGATCGGCAGCTTCATCTTCAGCGGCCCGACGGGTGTCGGGAAGACGGAGTTGGCGCGGGCGCTCGCGGAGTTCCTGTTCGCCGACAAGGAAGCGCTGGTCCGCGTGGACATGAGCGAGTACATGGAGAAGTTCTCCGTCTCGCGGCTGATCGGCGCGCCTCCGGGGTACGTCGGCTACGAGGACTCGGGCACGCTGACCAAGGCGATCCGGCGCAAGCCGTACTCCGTCGTGCTGCTGGACGAGATCGAGAAGGCGCACCCCGACGTCTTCAACATCCTGCTCCAGGTGCTCGACGAGGGCCATCTGACGGACAACTACGGCCGGGTGATCGACTTCAAGAACACGGTCGTGATCATGACCTCGAACCTGGGCGCCCGGGACATCGGCAAGGGCGCGGGGCTCGGTTTCCACCCGCCTTCGACGGAGTCGCAGCTGGAGGCGATCGAGGCTAAGGTCAACGACGAGATCAACCGGGCGTTCAATCCCGAGTTCATCAACCGGCTGGACGACGTGATCGTCTTCCACCCGCTGACCCGGGAGCATATCGCCCAGATCGTTCGCAACCTGCTCGACGAGGTGCAGCGCCGCCTGGACGAGGAGCGGCTGACCCTGAAGCTGACCGACGAGGCGATCAACTTCATTATCGAGCACGGCTACAACGAGAAGTTCGGAGCACGTCCGATCCGGCGTGCCATCCAGAGGTACCTGGAGGATCCGCTCTCCGAGAAGATCTTGCTGGCGGAGTTCTCTCCGGGGGACGAGATCGAGGTCGGTGTCGCCGAAGGTGGGGAGGCACTCTCGTTCAGGGTACCGTCCTCTTCGAAGACATGATTCGAGTATCGGGCCGAAGACTCGTCGCATACCTGGCCGCGGCGATGGCGCTCTTCACGGGTGCCATCGCCGCCGCGGCTCAGGAGCCCGTTGCGCCGCCCGCCGCCCCCGCGGAGGTTGTCGTCGACAGCATCATCATACGCGGCAACGAGCGAGTGGACGCGGCGACCATCCGGGTGACCTCCTCACTGCAGTCGGGACAGCGGCTCACCGCCACCTTGCTGCAGAACGCCATTCGCCGCCTGATGGCGACCCACAACTTCTCCGACGTGCGGGTCTTCTCGCAGGGAGATCCGAATCAGGGGGCGGTTGACATCATCATCGAGGTCGAGGAGAGACCGCTCGTCGCGAGCGTGGATTTCCAAGGCCTCGAGCGGGTCAGCGGCGGCCGGATTCGCGACACCCTGGACCTGGGCAGGGAGCAGCCGCTGAATCCGAACATAGTGGTGAAGACCGAGCAGATGATCCGCGACATGCTCGCGGCGGAAGGCGTGCAGCTCCTCTCGGTCGACACCACCCTCACCCCCGTCTCCAACCGTCCCGGCGTCTTCACCCTCACCTTCAACGTGCGAGAAGGGGAGCGGCTCAGCATCGCCGACATCGAGTTCATCGGCAACGAGCGATTCTCCGACAGTCAGCTGGAGAAGGCGCTCCGTACCAAGGAGGAGGGCTTCTTCTGGTTCCGGACGGGCAAGTTCGACCGTGCCCGCTGGGAGGAGGATCTGCAGATGAACCTCCCGACCTTCTACGGGCGGCATGGGTTCATCGATTTCGCGGTCGTCTCCGATACGCTGGTGGTGGACCCGGAGAGCGGTAAAGCGCGGCTGACCGTCGAGGTTCGTGAGGGACCGCAATACCGGCTCGGCGAATTCGCGGTCCGGGGTGCTTCCCATTTCCCCTCCGAGCAGCTAGAGCGCGTCTTTACCTCGCAGCGGCGATCGGTGCTGGGCCTGCCGTTCGGCGGCACCGACACGCGTGAAGCAGGAGAGGTCTTCGACCAGGCGGCGCTCGATGCGGCGGTAAACGAGATCCGCCAGATGTACAATAACCAGGGCTACCTTTACGCCCAGGTCGTTCCCCAGGTGGAGCGAGTGGAAACGGAGGACGGCCCGCCACAGGTGAACGTCACGCTGGCGATCAACGAGGACCGGCCGTTCTACGTCAACCAGGTCAATATCGAGGGGAACACCTATACCCACGAGTCGGTGATCCGGGACCGCCTCCTGATCTTCCCCGGCGACATCTACAGCGAGGCGCGGCTGCTGGATAGCTACCGCTCCATCGCCGCACTCGGCTTCTTCGAGACCCCGCTGCCGACCCCGAGCATCACGCCTGACGAGGCCTCGGGGACGGTGAATATCACCTTCAAGGTGACGGAGAAGCAGACCGGATCGATCAACTTCGGTACCGCCATCGGTGGCGGTGGGTACGGGCGGGCCGGAGGTCTCTCCGGCTTCCTTGGATACAGCCAGCCGAACCTCTTCGGCCAGGCCAAGCAGGCGGATATCCGGGGCGAATACGGGTGGGGGCGCACCTCATTCACCGCCTCGTACACGGACCCGGCGGTGATGGGGTCCAGGAACTCAGCGAGCATCTCGCTCTTCCACACCGATGACCGCTTCCGCGGCATCAGCTTCTCGGACGGCCGGTACATGCGGACCGGTGGGAGCTTCCGCTGGGGCTTCCCCATCTTCGGCATGCGCTGGACCCGCGCTTTCCTGGGCTACTCGCTTTCGCGCTATAGCTATGAAGCCCGCGAGGGTGAGTCCTGCGAAACGGCGAGCGGGATCGGCAACATCTTCTGTCAGCCGGCGGCCACGGCGAGCACGCTCTCGCTGGCGGTGACCCGGGACACGAAGAACCACCCGATCTTCCCGACTGCGGGAACACGGCAGAACCTCACGCTGGAGCAGACCGGAGGCCCGCTGGGCGGCGACGGCAATTTCCAGAAGCTCACCTCCGACGCGGAATGGTGGGTGCCCGTGGGCTCGATCGGCGGCGATTCGGAGACGGGGAGTGGTGGGGCGATGACGACGATCGGCCTGAAGGCACGGACCGGCGCGGTTTTCGGCAACGCCGACGCCTTCCCCTTCAGCCGATTCTTCCTCGGCGGCACGCAGTGGGGTGAGCCGCTGCGCGGCTACGAGGAATCGACGGTGACGCCGTTCGGCATCTTCGAGCGGGACGTTGGCGGGATCTCGAGTGCTCAGCGCCTCGGTGATGTGTTCCTGACGGTTTCGGGCGAGTACGCGATTCGGTTCAATGACAACCTCTCGGCTTCCATCTTTGCCGAGGGAGGGAACATCTGGAACGATCCGCGGCTCATCAACCCGACGCGTCTGTACCGAAGCATGGGAATCGGGGCCACGGTGGTAACCCCGTTCGGTCCGCTGGGAGTCGACATGGCGTATGGCTTCGACCGACCCGACCCGGGTTGGAAATTCCACTTCAAGATCAACCCGGCCGGATTCTAACCCAACGGAGCGAACAGGATGATGCGTTTGTTTGGTGCGGCTTCGCTGACGGTGCTTGGCCTCTCGCTGTTTGCGGCGGGGGATGCGGCGGCTCAGGCACAGAAGTTCGCATTCGTGAACACGAACCAGATCGTCGCCCAAGCACCGGAGGCCTCGCGGGCCCGGCAGAGCCTGGAAAGCGAGCTGCAGGGCTATCGCCAGGAGCTGGAGCGGCTGGAGGCGGAGCTGGATTCGCTGCAGACCAACTACGAGCGGCAGCAGTCCAGCCTCTCCGCCGACGCCCGGCAGCAGCGGCAGCAGGAGCTGCAGCAGAAGTTCGTGGCCTACCAGCAGCGCGCCGCCGAGCTCCAGCAGACCGTCCAGCGCCGCGAGCAGGAGTTGCTCGGCCCGGTCATGCAAAAGATCGCGGGCGTGATCGAAGAGGTCCGCAAGGAGGGCGGCTACACGATGATCTTCGACGCCTCCGCGGGCAGCGTGATCGTTGCCGCCGACCCCTCGCTCAACGTGACCGAACAGGTTCTGGCCAAGCTGAGGGAGGGATCGGGAACCAGCAGCTCGGGATCGGGGACGGGTAATTGAGTAAGGTCGGGAAAGGGAAGTGTGAAAGAATGGTCCCGCGCCTCCGGGGATGGGGGCGCGGGAGTTTTTTGGAAGGGATTTCGGGAAGAAGCGTAGTCTCCTTCTTCGTTCCCTACTGCCTAGCCTGAGGGAGTTGGGAGGTAGGAGTTAGGAGGTGGGTGAGGAATTGGTGGGAAGGGGAAGGGGAGCAGCCAGAAGCCAGGAGCCAGAATGAGCGTGGGCGGTTCCTGTGTGGGCGGCGAGATGATATCTTCGCCGACGCTCCTAGCCGTCCTGTAGCCGTAACGAAGTCAATACTCTGGAGTTGAAGCCGGCGGGAGGGGAACTTCTAGCTTCTAGCTCCTAGCTCCTTCTGCTGGCTCCTGGCTCGCCGACGGCGCGAATCCGAAGAATACTCCTGATCCTGAAACTTCCGAGCATCTGTCCATGCCCCTCACCCTTTCCGCCGTCGCCGAGCGCGTCGGTGGTGTACTGAACGGGGATCCGGACCACACGATCATCGGCGTCGCGCCTGTCGATCTGGCCGGTCCGGAGCACCTTTCATTTGTTGCCAACCCCCGGTACCTCCCGTATGTTCAGGGCACCCGGGCGGGGGCCCTGTTGGTGCCGGGATCGCTGGTGGATCGCGTGCCGGAGGGGCTGGCGACCATCACGGTGAAGGACCCGCACGTGGCGCTGTACCGCGTGCTTCCCATCCTTCATCCGCCGGAGCCCGTGGAGCCGGGCGTGCACGCCACGGCGGTGGTGGAGGAGGACGTCGAGTTGGGCGAAAACGTGCACATCGGCCCCTTCGCGGTGGTGGAGCGAGGAGCGCGGTTGGGAGACCGGGTGCGGGTCGGGGCGCACGCGGTGGTGGGACGAGGCGCCCGCGTTGGCAACGACTCCATCATCCATTCGCAGGCCACGCTCTACCCGGGAGTCGTGCTCGGAGAGCGTTGCGTGATCCACAGCGGAGCGCGGATCGGCAAGGAGGGCTTTGGCTTCGTCTGGGTCGACGGGGGCCATCGCAAGCTCCCTCAGGTCGGCGGATGCGTGCTCGGCAACGACGTTGAGGTGGGGTGCAACACCACCATCGATCGGGGTTCTGTCGGCGACACAGTGGTGGGAGACGGCACCAAGATCGACAACCTCGTCCAGCTCGGGCACAACGATCGCATCGGTCGCCATGTGATCCTCGTGTCGCAGGTGGGGATCTCCGGTAGCACCACCGTGGGCGACGGGGCGGTCCTCGCCGGCCAGGTCGGGGTGGCAGGCCACCTGACCATCGGAGCCGGGGCCCGGGTGGGCGGGCAGGCGGGCGTGATCGGTGACGTACCGCCAGGGGCTACCTACTCCGGGTATCCCGCGCGTCCGCATCGGGAGGCCATGCGCTCCCAGGGGCTCATCGCGAAGCTCGGGGAGCTGTATCGTCGTGTCCAGGCCCTGGAGAAGCACCTGGGGCTGGGGAAATGAGCCGGTTAATTCGACAGAAGCGTTCGACGCGTCGTTGATAGGAATGAGCACACCGAGACAACGGACCGTATCCCGAGAAGGGGAGCTGCGGGGGACCGGCCTTCACACCGGTATCGAGGCTCGGCTGCGTGTGCGACCCGCCCCCGTGGACCGCGGGATCGTGTTCCGCCGCACCGACCTCGAAGGGGCGAGCGAGGTCGAGGCCTCGGTTGCCAACGTGGTTGATACCGATCGCGGCACCACCCTCGCCGTGGGGGAAGCCCGCGTCCACACGGTGGAGCACATCCTTTCGGCGGCGATCGGAGCGGGGATCGACAACCTGATCGTCGAGCTGGACGGGCCAGAACCTCCCGCCGTGGACGGCTCCGCGCAGCCCTTCCTGGAGCTCCTGCAGGGTTGCGGAATCGAGGAGCAGGACGCCCCGGTGCGCATCATCCAGATCTCCGACACCTTCTCCGTCCAGGAGGGTGATGCGGAGTATGTGGTCGCGCCTGCCTCGAGCTATCGCATCTCTACCACGATCGACTTCGACCACCCGCGGATCCGTCAGCAGTACTTTTCGATCGAGGTGGATCCCGAGCGGTACGCGGCGCAGGTCGCTCCCGCGCGGACGTTCGGTTTCGTCCGCGAGGTGGAGGCGCTGAAGAGTCGCGGCCTCGCGCTCGGCGGAAGCCCCGAGAACGCCATCGTCCTCACCGACGAAGGACTGCACGAGGGAACGGACCTGCGCTTCCCGGACGAGTTCGTGCGCCATAAAACGCTCGACCTCATCGGCGACCTGGCCCTGCTGGGGGCGCGGTTGGAGGGTCACGTGATCGCGCACCGGCCGAGCCACCGCGGCAACGTGGAGCTCGTCCGCGAGATCCAGGCACGGGCGGAGCGCAAGGCGCTCGCGCGCCCGATCCTGAACATCCAGCAGATCCTACAGTATCTCCCGCATCGTTACCCCTTCCTTCTCGTCGATCGCGTGATCGAATATGAGGAGGGGAAGCGGATCGTGGGGCTGAAGAACGTCACCATCAACGAGCCGTTCTTCGTCGGGCATTTCCCGGGACACCCGATCATGCCGGGGGTGCTGATCATCGAGGCGATGGCCCAGGTGGGTGGCCTGCTGGTGATGGACATGATCGAGAACCCCGAAGACAAGATTGTCTACTTCATGTCGCTCGATAACGTGAAGTGGCGCCGCCCGGTGACTCCGGGCGACCAGATCCGCTTCGAGGTCGAGGTCGTCCAGATCCGTGGGCACACCGCCAAGATGAGGGGTGTGGGGATCGTGGATCGGCAGGTGGTCGCGGAGGCGGACATGATGGCGCGCGTGGTGGATCGCTGAAGAATGAGCGCGCACGCACCACATTCCGCTTCCGGGGGGATTCACCCCACCGCAATCGTCGACGAGAGCGCACAGATCGGCGAAGGCGTCACGATCGGCCCCTACAGCATCGTGGGACCGGGGGTCTCCATCGGCCCGCGCACGCGTATCGGTCCGCACGTGCTGATCGAGCGCGACGTGACCGTCGGAGCCGATTGCGTGTTCCACAAAGGCGCGGTGATCGGGACCGATCCTCAGGACCTCAAGTACGACGGGGAGCCGACGAAGCTGGTGATCGGCGACCGCACCGTGATCCGTGAGTACGCCACCCTGAATCGGGGTACCAGCGCGCTCGGTCGCACCACCGTGGGTAGCGATTGCCTGCTGATGGCGTACACGCACGTCGCCCACGATTGCCAGATCGGCGATCGGGTGATCCTGTCGAACTCTGTCAACATGGGTGGTCACGTGACCATCGAGGACTGGGCGATCGTGGGGGGTGGCACGCAGATCCACCAGTTCGTCCGCATCGGGTGCCATGCCTTCGTGGGGGGCGCCTCGGCAGTGAGAAAGGACGTGCCGCCCTTCGTGAAAGCCTCCGGGAGCCCGATGCAGCTCTACGGATTGAACACGGTGGGGCTGCAGCGCCGCGGCTTCTCAGAAGAGGTGCGCCGGGAGCTCAAGCGGGCGTACCGCCTCTTCTTCGCTTCGTCGTACAACACCACGCAGGCGCTCGCGCGGGCCCGCGACGAGCTTCGCTCCCTTCCGGAGATCGAGACCTTCCTGGCCTTCTTCGAGGAGAGCGGGCGAGGGGTGTCGGTATGACCACCGCGGCGCTGCCGGTCGGAGTGGTGGGGGTCGGCAGCCTCGGCTTTCACCACGCTCGGATTCTGCGCGAGGTCCCCGGTGCGCGGATGGTGGGCATCTTCGACTCCAACCCGCAGCGCGCTGAAGAGGTGGCCCGTGAGCTCGGGGTGCGCTCCTTCCCGACAATCGAGGATCTGCTCGAGCAAGTCGAGGCCGCGATCGTGGCGGTGCCGACCGTGTCGCACCACGGTGTGGCCATGGAGGCGCTGCGTCGCGGCGTGCACCTGCTCATCGAGAAGCCGCTTGCCACCAACCTCGAGCAGGCGGACGAAATCGTGCACGCGGCGTCCGCCCGGGGATTGCTGATCGGCACCGGGCACGTAGAGCGGTTCAACTCGGCGGTGCGCGCGGCCGAGCGCTTCGTGCACTCCCCGCGCTTCGTCGAATCGCACCGGCTGGCGCCGTTCAATCCGCGCGGCACCGACGTCGCGGTGGTGCTGGACCTCATGATCCACGACATCGACCTCGTGCTGAGCCTGCTGCGCGCCCCGGTGGCCCAGGTCGACGCCGTGGGCGTGCCGGTGCTCACCCCGAACGTGGACATCGCCAACGCGCGGCTTCGCTTCGAGGGAGGCGCGGTCGCCAACATTACCGCCAGCCGGGTCTCGCGCGACCGGATGCGCAAGATCCGCCTTTTCCAGCCGTCCGGTTACCTCAGCCTGGACCTGGCGGCAGGCACTGGCGAATTTCTCCGCATTCGCGAGGGCGTCGTGCTGGGAAATTTCACGGGGGAGATGCCGCGACTCTCCGAGATCGTGGAGCGAGTGGAGCTGGGAGGCGACGGCAAGGAGCCGCTCCGAGCCGAGCTGGAATCGTTCGTGGCCGCGGTGAAGGGAGACGCCGAGCTGGTGGTGAGCGGTGAGGACGGGCGTCGTGCACTGGCGGTCGCGCTCGAGATCATGCAGCGGAGCGAAGAACATGTCTCTCATGCGAGTGCGTCGTGAGCGTCGAGCGGTAGGCTCCGGGCTGAAGCGAGGCATGCCCGTGTGGCGGCTGGTGGCTCTGCTCATCCTGGTGCTCGCGCTCATCTGGTGGCTGGGTGGCCTGTAGTGACGTTGACAGCGGATACCGACGGACGGGGGCGCTCGAGGGCGCCCCTGATCTTCATCTCGGCGGGCGAGCCTTCCGGCGACCTTCACGGTGCGGGGCTCGCCCGCGCGTTACGGGAGCGCATTCCCGGGGTGCGGCTGATCGGGCTCGGGGGAGCGCGCATGGTCGCGGAAGGCGTCGAGCTCCTGGCGACGGTTGAAGATCTCGCGGTGATGGGGTTTGCCGAAGTCGCGGCCCGGCTCCCGTTCTTCGTGAAGCTCAGGAGGCGGGTGTTCTCCGTGGTCGAGCGCGAGCGCGTCGACCTGGTCATCCCGATCGACTACCCGGGCTTCAACCTGCGCCTGGCGCGCTTCGCCCACGACCGGGGGGTGAAGGTGCTGTACTACATCGCTCCTCAGGTGTGGGCGTGGCACGCCTCGCGAGCCGCCGACCTCGCACGCGACACCGACGAAGTGGCGGTGATCCTGCCGTTCGAAGAGGAGTTTCTGCGAAAGGCCGGGGCCTCCGCCAAGTTCGTCGGCCATCCCCTTCTGGACCTACCGGCGCCGTCGCGCCCGCGTGAGGAGGTGCTGCGAGGATGGGGGCTGGATCCCCAACGCCCGGTGCTCGCTCTCTTTCCCGGCTCCAGGCCGCAGGAAGTCCGACGACACCTGGACCTCTTCAACGCTGCGGCGGCGGCCGTGCAGCGGGAGCGGCCGGAGGTGCAGCCGATCATCGGGGCCTCACCCGACCTGGATCGGGAGGTGTTCGCCGGGGCTCGCTGGCCGCTCGCGGATGATCCTCGAGCCCTCCTTCACCATACCACGGCCGCACTGGTGAAATCCGGTACCACCACGCTCGAGGCGGCGCTGGCCGAGACACCGTTCGTCGTCGCCTACCGTATGAACCCGCTCTCGTATCGCATCGCGCGTCGGCTGGTGAAGGTGCCCCACATCGCCCTCGCGAACCTGGTGGCCGAGGAACGGCTCGCCCCGGAGCTGGTGCAGGAAGCAGCGACCCCGGAGACCCTCCGCGACGCAGCGCTCCCGCTGCTCGACCTGCATTCATCCGAGCGTCAGCGGATGGTGGAAGGATTGCGGCGGGTGCGGGCGAGGCTCGGGGGAGAAGGAGCCGCCCGGCGCGTCGCCGAGGACGCCGCGGCGCTGCTGGGGAGATGACAAGGCTGACGCAGCGGGGTAAGGAGGCGCGCCCGCCGCGGAGCGTACGGATCGTGTCGCGGCTCGGTGGCACCCTGCTGACCACCCTGATGCGCACGACGCGCTTCGAGCGCTCCGGGGTGCAGTACTACGATGCCTGGATCGGCAGCGGCCGGCCGGCTATCTACGTGCTCTGGCACGGACGGTTGCTCCCCTGCGCCTATTATCACCGACATCACGGCCTGGCGACGTTGATCAGCCGCCACCGTGATGGCGACTATATCGCCGGAGTAGTGGAGAAGTGGGGATTCAGGGTGGTGCGCGGCTCGAGCTCGCGCGGGGGTGCCTCGGCGCTGCTGCAGATGGTGCGGCTGCTACGGGAGGGCGTAGGGCTCGCCGTCACCCCGGACGGCCCTCGAGGACCGCGCCAGAAGATGAAGACCGGTCCTCTCTTCGCCGCCCAGCGGGCGGGAGTGCCGCTGATCCCGGTGACGGCCGGAACGCGCCAGGCCTGGTGGTTCGAGGGTTGGGATCGCTTCCTCGTCCCCAGGCCATTTGCCCGGATTCACCTGGCTTATGGGGAGCCCCTCTTCGTGCCTCCGGAGGCAGGCGAGAGCGAGATCCAGCGGCTGGCGGCCCAGCTCGAGCAGAGCCTCAACGAGCTGACCGCCCGGGTCGACCGGGAGGGTTGAGGGGATGGCGCCGGGGCTGCGAGAGTGGGTGCCGAGGTGGTGGCGAGGAGAGGCGGGGTGGGTCGGACGCGGCGCCAGCGCTGCCCTGTGGCCGGCTGAACAGCTCTTTCGCGGGATCGTCGCTGCCCGAAACCGGGCGTTCGATTCCGGATTGCTGCGGAGTGAGCGGGCGCCCATTCCGGTGATCAGCGTGGGAAACCTGGGAGTGGGCGGGGCAGGGAAGACCCCCTTTGCGGCGTGGGTCGCAGGCCGCCTGCATGAGTATGGTCGCCGCCCGGCGATCGTGCTGCGCGGCTACGGAGCCGACGAGATCCTCGTCCACCGTGAGCTGAACCCCGACGTCCCCGTGCACGCGGCGCGAGCGAGGATCGAGGGGGTGCGGGAGGCGGCTGCCCGGGGCAGCGACGTGGTCATCCTCGACGACGGGTTCCAGCATCGCGCCATCCAGCGGGACCTGGACGTCGTCCTGCTCACCGCGGATGGCTGGACCGGAGAGGTGCGACTCCTTCCGCGTGGCCCCTGGCGCGAAGACCTGGGGGCGCTCCGTCGGGCGGACCTGGTGGTGGTGACTCGCAAGGCTGCCGACGACCGAGCCGTGGGCGAACTGGTGAGGGTGGTGGGGTGCTGGGTCGATGCCGCTCGGATCATCGAGTGCCGGCTCGCGATGGGAGAGTTGTCGAGGATGGGTGGCGCGACGGTCGAGCGTGTCTCGCCGGGGTGGCTGGCGGGACGGGCGGTTCTCGCGGTAACGTCACTGGCGCATCCGGAGCCGTTCGTCGCCCAGTTGCGAGCCTGCGGCGCGCAGGTCGAGCTGGCCGCGTATCCGGATCACCACGAGTTCAGTTCGGCGGATGCATTGGAGATTGCGGCGCGGGTGGGAAACCGGCCGCTGGTCATGACCCTCAAGGAAGCGGTGAAGCTGCGCCGGCTTCTCCCGCCGGAGGTGCAGGGTTGGACGGTGAGTCAGGAGCTGACGGTGGAGAAGGGTGGTGACGTCCTGGACGCGGCGCTTCGGAGGGCACTGAGCGAATGAGCGAGAGGCGAGAGGCGGACATCCTGGTGATCGGGACGGGCAGCGCCGGTCTGTTCTTCGCGCTGAAGGCGGCGCGCTTTGCCCGGGTCGCGGTGATTACCAAGAAGGATCGTCCGGAGTCGAGCACGAACTACGCGCAGGGCGGTATCGCCGCCGTCTTCGCGCCTGACGACTCTCCGCGGCTGCACGCGGCCGACACGTTCGTGGCCGGAGCCGGTCTCTGTCACGCGGACGCGGTGGACGTGCTCGTCCGCGAGGGTCCGCAGCGCGTCCGCGAGTTGATCGACATCGGCGTGCAGTTCTCGCGGGAGGGAAACAAACTCTCGCTGGGGCGGGAAGGGGGGCATTCCCGCCGCCGTATCGTTCGCGCGCAGGATCTGACCGGTCGGGAGGTCGAGCGCGCGCTGCTCGAGGCGGTCGCGGAATCACCCAACGTGGAACTGCTGGAGAACCACATCGCGGTAGACCTGCTCACAGGGGAAGACCCCGAAACGGGGGAGACCTGTTGCGTAGGGGCGATGGTGCTGGGCCCGAATGGAGGTCGCCTCTACCCGGTGGAAGCGCGAGCGGTGGTGCTCGCCACCGGCGGATGCGGCCAGGTCTACCGGCATACGACCAACCCCGGGATCGCAACCGGAGACGGGATCGCCATGGCGTACCGGGCCGGGGCCGCGATCGCCAACATGGAGTTCGTGCAGTTCCACCCCACCGCACTCTACCCGGCGCAGGAGCAGACCTTCCTCATCTCCGAAGCCGTCCGTGGCGAAGGGGCCGTCCTGAGGCGCCGCGATGGCACGGCCTTCATGGACAGCTATCACCCGCTCGCCTCGCTGGCCCCGCGGGACGTGGTTGCGAGGGCGATCGACCGAGAGATGAAGCGGACGGGCGACCCTTACGTCCTGCTCGATTGCTCGCCGATTCCCGATGACGAGATCCGGGAGCGCTTCCCCAACATTCTGCGGGTGACGGGGGAGCGGGGGATCGACATGTTGAAGGAGCCCATCCCGGTGGTCCCGGCCGCCCACTACCAATGCGGCGGAGTGCTCACGGATACCCATGGGCGCACAACCCTCCCCCGCCTCTTCGCCATCGGCGAGACCTCCTGCACCGGTGTCCATGGAGCCAATCGGCTGGCCTCAAACTCCCTGCTCGAGGCACTGGTGTTCGCACATCGTGCCGCGGAGACGCTGGAAGAGAACCTGGGTCGCATGGCGCCGATCCCCCCGCGTGACGGCGGTCACAATCCCGGGAACGCGCCCGTGGAAGCGGTGCTGCTGGTGCACGACCGCGAGGAGGTGCGTTCGTTGATGTGGGACCTGGTCGGAATCGTGCGCAACGACGAGCGGCTTGCCCTGGCGCGGGGGCGGATGGAGGAGATCGCCGTGCAGTACGACCGCCTGTGGCGGAAGTGTCAGCCGCAGCCCGAGCTGATTGAGTTGCGAAACCTGATACAGACTGCTCTTTTGATCATTCGCAGCGCCCAGAGCCGTAAGGAGAGCCGCGGCCTTCACTACAACCTGGATTATCCGTTTCGCGACAACGAGCGGTGCCTGCGCGATACGGTGCTGTCGCGCGGGGGCGCGCCGTCGTGAAGCTGACCCTGCTGGTGGTCGGGAAGGTGAGGGGGCCGATGGCGGATCCGATTCGTGAATACGAGCAGCGGATCCGTCATTACTTTTCGTTGCAGGTCGTGGAGGTGAAGGAGGAGCCGGGAGGTGGGAGGCGTTCGCCCGAGGAGGTGATGGCGGCGGAGGGGGAGCGGCTACTCGCGCGCGTTCCACCGGGGAGCGAGGTGATTGCGCTGGATCGGCGGGGCACCCAGTGGAGCTCCGAGGAGCTAGCGCATCATCTGGAGTCCCTGGCGGTGAGCGCACACCCCGGCGCAACGCTGGTGATCGGGGGCGCGTATGGTTTGTCTCCGCAGGTGCTCGAGCGAGCGGATCGCAAGCTGTCGCTCTCCGCGATGACCCTGCCGCACGAGCTGGCGAGGCTGGTCATCACGGAACAGCTCTACCGGGCGGGGACGATCCTGCGAGGGGAACCGTATCACAAGTGAATACTATTCTTGAGCGGGCCTATCCGGAGGCCCTCTCGTGCGGGCCCGCTGATGGCGCCCGCCGGCACCGGAGGAATCGCTGAGCATCGAGATCAGAGTGCAACCGGTCTCCGGACCGGCCCTGGTGACAGATTATCTGAACGGAGTGCCCTCGGCGCTGGAATTCTACGGCAGCGACCCGCGGGAGCTGGAGAGCTACCGTCGACGCGCCGAGTCGGTCACCCGCCGCTTCGACGCGGCGGCACGCGCCCGTGCGGCCGAGGCGCTGACCCCGACGTCGCCCACAGCGCGCCAGCGACTGGAGCGGTTCGTGGAGGAGGGCGGCGTCATGGTGACCACCGGTCAACAGGCGGGACTGCTGACCGGTCCCCTGTTCACGATCTACAAAGCGCTGACCGCCGCCCGTCTCGCCCAGGAACTGGAGCGAAGACTGGGCATGCTGGTCCTCCCCGTCTTCTGGACCGCCTCGGAGGACCACGACTGGGAAGAGGTCAACCACGCATACCTGTCGATCGTGCGCGACGGCATCCGCCGCGTGCAGCTCACCCGCGCCCCCTCCGTTCCCACTCCGATGAGCCACGTGCTCATCGATGATGACGCTCGAATCATTCTAGAAGAATCATCGGACTTCCTTGTAGGAAATACTGATAACGAATATCTATTGAACTGGATTCGAGAGGCATATCGACCCGAAAAGTCGGTGGCGGGGGCCTTCACGGAGCTACTGGGTCGACTGCTGGCGCCGTTCGATTTCTGTATGACCGATGCGGCGCACCCGGCGGTGAAGCGGGGCTCGGCCGGGCTACTGGCCGAGGCGCTGGAGCGGAGCCGGGAGCACGAGCGGTTGCTGGCGGAGCGCACTCGCGCCATCGAGAGCGCGGGTTACCGGGGGCAGGTGGCGGTGCTGGAGGGCGCGACGAACGTCTTCCGGTATGGCCCCGCGGGAAGGGAGCGGATTTACCGTGATGGCGACGGTTACCGGGTCGGGGAGGGGACGGAGCCGATGACGCCGGCGGCGCTGCACCAGGAGCTGGAGGCGGACCCCGGCCGCTTCAGCCCCAACGTCTTCCTCAGGCCGGTAGTGGAGAGCGCGGTCTTTCCCACCATCTCGTACGTCGGAGGCCCGGGAGAGATCAACTACTTCGCCCAGATTGCCGGACTCTTTCCGGCTTTTGGCATGGAGCCGCCCGTAGTCGCGCCGCGCGCCTCGCTGCTGCTGGTGGAGATGCCGATGCGGCGGCTGCTGGAGAAGCTGGAGCTCGAGCCGGAGCAGCTGGCGCGGCCTCGGCACGAGCTGGTGGAGCTGCTGGCGCAGGATTCGGTGCCGGACACCGTGCGCTCCACCCTGACGGAGCTGGGGCGTAGCCTCACGGAGGGGTATCGGATCCTGATCGAGGAATCGAAGCGGATCGATCCCACCCTGGAAGGAGCGCTCGCGCGTTTGCGGAACGAGGCGCTGACCCGGGTCTCGGAGAGCGAGAAGAAGATCACCCAGCACATCAAGCGGAAGGAAGGGGTGCGGATCGGGCAGCTCGATCGTCTGCTGGCTCACCTCCGGCCTGACGGGAAGCCGCAGGATCGCGTACTCAACGTGATTCCCTTTCTCGGGCGCCATGGTCTGTCGCTGCTGACCCGGATCTACGAGGAGATCCGGGTCGACCTGCGATGAGCGCGAGCATGGGCGAAGGAGCCGAGGCGGCTCCTCCTATCCGGCCGACCCCATCGAGGGGAGGCGGTGCCGCCTCTTCGCTGGTGGCGGCAGGAATTCTGCTGAGCCGCGTCTCCGGGCTCATCCGGGAAAGCGTATTCGCGTATTACTTCGGCGTGACCCTCTACGCCGACGTCTTCCGTGCCGGTCTGCGCCTCCCCAACGCGTTGCAGAACTTGCTCGGCGAGGGGACGCTGAGCGCCTCCTTCATTCCGATCTATTCAGAGCTGCTGGAGAGAGGAAAGGAGGAAGAAGCCGGGCGGGTGGCGGGCGCGGTGTTCGCCCTGCTGGTCGCGATCGCGGCTGCCCTGGCACTGTTCGGGATCATCTTCGCCCCGGTGCTCGTCAGCATCTTTCTGGCGGGCTTCACGGGGGAGAAGCGGGAGCTCACGATCACCGTCACCCGCATCATCTTCCCCATGACCGGGGTGCTGGTGCTGTACGCCTGGACCCTGGGAATCCTTAACAGCCACCGCAAGTTCTTCCTCTCATACGTCGCCCCGGTGATCTGGAGTGGGGCGATGATCGCCACGATGATCCTGCTGGGCGGCCGGCTGAGCCTCGATCGGCTGGTGATCGCCCTGGCCTGGGGGGCGCTGATCGGCGGCCTTCTCCAGTTCCTGATCCAGCTGCCCTGGGTCCTGCGACTGGAGCGAAGCCTGAAAGTGCGTTGGGATACGCGGCTTCCCGAAGTTCGCGAGACCGTGCGGAACGCCGGACCGGCCATCATGGGTCGCGGGGTGGTGCAGGTGAGCGGCTACGTCGACACCTTCCTGGCCACCTTCCTGTTCCATGGAGCCCTGGCGGCGATCGGCTTCGCGCAGGTGCTGTATCTGCTGCCGGTCAGCCTGTTCGGCATGTCCGTCGCCGCGGCCGAGCTGCCCGAGCTCGCGCGGCAGCGCACCGCCGCCACCGAGGAGTTGCGCCGACGAGCCAGCGCTGCGCTGCAGCGCATTGCCTTCTACGTCGTACCCTCCTTCGTTGCGTTCGTCCTGCTCGGAGACCTGCTGGTCGCCATGCTCTTTCAGAGCGGCGGGGAGTTTGACGCCAGCGACACCAGGTTCGTGCACGCCATCCTGATCGCCTTCTCCATAGGCCTGATGGCGTCCACAGGTGCGCGGCTGATGAACTCCACCTTCTTCGCCCTGCGCGACACCCGCACGCCTGCACGCTTCGCGACCGTCCGTGTCGTCGTGGCCGCCGTCCTTGCGATCGTGCTGATGATCCAGTTCGAGCCGATCAGCCGGCTGGGCATCCCTGCCGGCGTCTTCGCCGGAGTGAGCATCGGAGGGCAGCCGCTGGGCGCAGTGGGGCTGGCCGCCGGATCGGGAATCGCCTCATGGCTCGAGTGGGGATTATTGAAGCGCGCGTTGCGGCAGCGGATCGGACCGGTGGGGGCGGGAGCGGCAACGGTCACGCGCATGTTCGTCGCCGCGTTGGCGGCCGCGGCGGCGGGATGGGGCGTCCGCCTTTTCCTGCCACCCCTCGACGTGCGCATCCTCGGTTTGGCCGTGGTCGCGGTCTATGGCGTGGTGTATTTCGCCGCCGCGGCAATGCTGCGCCTGGAAGAGATTCAGGGCCTGGCGAGCCGCCTTCACCACCTTCGTCGGCGCTGACCCTCACGGAAACGGACGAGGATTCCGGGGTACCATGGAGGGTTGCCGCCTTGCCGTGTCCCTGTGGTATGAGAGTGTCCGAAACCATCCAGGAGAAGCTGCGCCACCTTCCCACTCGCGCGGGTGTGTACCTGATGAAGGGGGAGGATGGTGAGGTTCTGTACGTGGGCAAAGCCCGCTCCCTGCGGTCGCGCGTTCGCTCTTACTTCAACTCCGACCACTCGGAGTCGCTGAAGACGCGCGAGCTGGTGCGGCGGATCCGCGACTTCGAGACGATCGTGGTCGGCTCGGAGGCGGAGGCGCTGATCCTGGAGAACAACCTCATCAAGGAGTACCAGCCGCGCTTCAACATCTCCCTGCGTGACGACAAGACCTACCCCTACGTCAAGGTTACAGTAGGGGAGCCTTTCCCGCGCGTGCTGGTGACCCGCAAACTGCAGCGCGACGGCTCCCGGTACTTCGGGCCCTTCACCGACGTGCGGCGCATGCGTCACGTCCTGGACGTGGTGAAGCGGCTGTACACGGTTCGCTCGTGTCACTACCGCCTTCCGACGGAGGGTCCGGCTCGCCCCTGCCTGGACTACCACATCGGACGCTGTCTGGCACCCTGCGTGGGCCTTCAGAGTGAGGCCGACTACCGCAGGATGATCGATGAGGTGCTGGACATCCTGGGGGGACACACGCGCCGTGCGGCCGAGCGGATCCATGCCGAGATGGTGCAGGCCGCGGAGGCGATGCAGTTCGAGCGCGCGGCCGAGTTGCGCGACGCGCTCAGGCAGCTCGCCCAGCTGGAAAACCAGCAGAAGGTGGTGGACATCTCCGGGTCGGACCGCGACGTCGTGGGCATCGCCCGCGACGGAGACGTGGCTTGCGGTGTGGTCATGAAGGTCCGCGAGGGGAAGCTGCTCGGCCGGGAGACCATCTTCCTCGACAACCTGGAAGAGGAGGCGGACGCCGCGGTGCTGGCCACCTTCGTGACCCGCTTCTACACCCTGGAGTCCATGGCGGCGGCGGAGGAGCTACCCCCGGAAGTGCTGCTGCCCACGGATTTCGAGGATCGGCTGGTGCTGGAGGGCCTGCTCCGCGAGCGCGCCGGGAGGGTCGTCCGGCTGCGGGTGCCGATGCGGGGAGAGAAGGTCCGGATGGTCGGGCTGGCCTCACAGAATGCGCGGCATCTGCTCGAGGAGAAAAAACTGCTGGACAATGCCGGCCTGGACCGGGCTCCGGATGCCCTGTACGACCTGCAGGAGTCACTCGAGCTGAGCACCGTTCCGCGCGTCATCGTCTGCTTCGACATCTCGCACACCCAGGGGAGCGAGACCGTCGCGTCGGCGGTGGTCTTCTCAGGCGGGAGGCCGGACAAATCGGAGTATCGCCGCTTCCGCATCAAGGGCGACTGGGGGAACGACGATTTCCGCTCGATGGAGGAAGCGGTGGCGCGATACTTCCGCAGGCGGCAGGAGGAAGGGAAGCCGCTTCCCGACCTGGTGGTGATCGACGGCGGGAAGGGGCAGCTGGCGGCGGCCCGTAAAGCGCTGGAAGCGCTGGACCTGGGCCATCAGCCGACGGTCAGCCTGGCCAAGCGGGAAGAGGAGGTCTACGCGCCGGGCCGCCCGGCGCCGATCCGGCTCTCGCGACGCTCTCCGGCGCTTCGGCTGCTGCAACGACTGCGGGACGAGGCTCACCGCTTCGCGGTCACGTACAACCGCAAGCTGAGGACGCGCCGCACCATCCAGTCGTCGCTGGCGGAGATCCCGGGAGTCGGCATCGCGCGGCAGCGGGCGCTGCTCGAACACTTCGGCTCGGTCCGGGCGTTGCGTGCAGCGTCGGAGGCGGAGATCGCGCGCGTGCCCGGGATCGGTCCGGGGCTGGCGCGAGTGGTTCTGCGGCACATCGCGGGAGGGGATGCGACGGTGCCGGGGAACTGACCCGACGCTGAGGAACCGGCCAGAAGCGGCCGGTGTTTTACCAATACGTATTCCTCCCCTCCGGTAGCATCGGCGCACCCATGGCGTACCCATCGTACTCGAATCCCTTCGGCTTCATGCTCACCCCCTGGGTAAGGCGATTGCTGATCGCCAACGGGGTGATGTTCATCCTCCTGCTGGCGTTCGGTGGGCTCGAGCCGTACCTGGCGTTCATCCCGTCGCGGATTCTGACGCAGCCATGGACGCTGGTGACGTACATGTTCGTGCACCGGGGCTTCCTGCATGTCTTCTTCAACATGCTGGTGCTTTTCTTCTTCGGCCCGGTGCTGGAGGAGCGATGGGGATCGCGTGAGTTCCTGAAGTTCTACCTGCTGTGCGGCCTGGGGGCGGCGGCCTTGTCGATGATCTTCCCCAACACGGGGATCGTAGGTGCTTCCGGGGCGGTGTACGGCCTGATGGTGGCTTTCGCGGTGTACTGGCCGGAAAGTCCCATCCATCTCTACGGGATCTTCCCGATCAAGGCGAAGTGGCTGGTCGGCGGACTGGTGGCGCTGAGCGTGCTGTTCGCGTTGAGTGGCGGGCGCTCCGGGGTCGCACACCTGGCGCACCTGGGTGGGGCGCTGACCGCCTTCGTCTACCTGAAGAGTCGGCTGGCGCCGTCCGCCTGGGGCCAGGTCTACCAGTCGCCCAAACCCGCGAAGCCCAGCAAGCCGCTCTTCGCGCGGCGGGAGAAGACCGAGTCCGCGGCCACCGCGACGCCCAATTCGGCGAGAACGCGCGAGCTGCACCGCTCGCTGGACGACGTGGACCGCATCCTGGACAAGATCTCGCGTGGCGGAATGGCATCGCTCACCCCCGAGGAGCGCGCGCGGCTCGAAGAGGCGAGCCGCAAGTTCCGCTCGAACTGAGCCGAAAAACGGCCTTCAGAATTCGTTTCTGAGGCGCGATCTCCTCGAGAGGAGTCCTCCCGGATGGATGGACTCCTCTCGGACGTTTAGCGCGTTTCTGAGGGATTTTCGCGCTGGGAGGCCGGAAGAGCGGGTAGGAAGTCGGCGGATTTGTTTCCGCATGACGATCACGCGGGTGCCGGCAGGGATGAGCCCCTCTGAGGGGCGGCCCTTGTAACCCTCGCGTACGACTCGGCGGTTTGCGCTCTGTGCTTTGCGAAAGATCGAGCGCTAGCCGGTGGGGAAAGTGGGGGAGCTCGGGAAGTTTTCCACGCCTTTCCCCGATTGTAGTTTACATAATCCCCATTATACGAACACACGTGAACTGCGCTTGGATGCTCGGAGGGATCTTCACGCCACCCAGCGATCAACCGCAGAGGATCACGCAGGATCGCTTCCCCGTGTCCCCCTTACAGCTTCCCCGTCATCGCCAACCACCTCAGGCGCCACACCCGCCACACCGCCTCGCGCACGATCTTCTTCGACATCTTGCTCTCGCCGATGTTCCGATCCACGAACATGATCGGGATCTCCTTGATGCGGAACCCCTTCTTCCAGGCCCGAAAGCTCATCTCGATCTGGAAGGCGTAGCCGTTCGACTCCACCCGCTCCAGCTCCAGCGCCTCCAGCACCTCCCGGCGGAAACATTTGAAGCCGCCCGTGGCGTCGGCGAGCGGCAGGCCGGTCACCACGCGGGCGTAGACGTTGGCGAAGTAGCTCAGCAACAGCCGGCCAATCGGCCAGTTGACCACGGTGACCCGACCGTGCAAGTAGCGCGAGCCGAGCACCAGGTCGGCCTCCTCGATCGCCTCCAGGAACTCCGGCAGGTGCGCGGGATCATGGGAAAAGTCGGCGTCCATCTCGAAGAGATAGTCGTAGCCGCGATCCAAGCCCCAGCGAAACCCCGCCAGATAGGCCGTTCCCAACCCCAGCTTTCCCTCCCGGTGCAGCACGTGCAGCCGCGGCTCCCGCTCCGCCATCTCCTCCGCCAAGTCGCCCGTGCCGTCCGGCGAGGCGTCGTCGACGACCAGGACCTCCAGCGACGGATCCTGCGCCAGGATCATCGGCACCAGCCGCGGCAGGTTCTCGCGCTCGTTGTACGTGGGAACGATGACCAGGGAGCGGGGCAATTGAAGGCCGATAAATGCTTGAAGTTGGCCGGCACCGCCGGTATTGTTACGGGATTTGCGAGCCCGGGAAACTACTCGCGGCCCCTGATGCCGACAAGTGAAAGCCCTCTACATCGTCACCGCGTTTCCGCGAAATCCGGAGGACGTCATCACCCCCTGGCTGGTGGAGATGATCACCCGGCTCCGCGAGCGCAGGATCGAGGTGGAGGTGCTCGCACCCGCCTACCGCGGCCTCCCTAGCCAGCGCGTCCACGACATCGTCGTCCATCGCTTCCGCTACGCCCCCCGTCCCTGGGAGACGCTGACCCACGACCAGACGGCGCCGGATCGAATTCGTGAACGACCGGTGATGGCCTCGCTCCTCCCCGGCTACCTGCTGGGCGGGATGCGCGCCGCGCGTCGCCTCGCGCGCGAGGGCGGCTTCGACCTCGTGCACGCCTTCTGGCCCCTTCCCCACGGCCTGCTCGGCATTGCCGCCAAGCGCGCGGCCGGAATTCCGCTGGTCGAGACCTTCTTCGGCGTGGAGCTCACCTGGGTGGAGACGCAGCTCCAAGCTCTGCGCCCGGTTCTGCGGGCGATCGTTCGGGGCGCGGATGCAGTGACGGCGATCTCCACCCACACGGCCTCGCTGCTCGACCGGATCGCACCGGGCGCGCACCCGGTGATCATCCCCTTCGGAGCGGCCGTGGAAGCGGACGAGGCCACGCCCGCTCCCGTAGAGCCCCTGCACTCCGGGCTGCGACTGCTCTTCGTCGGCCGGTTGGTAGAGCGCAAGGGGGTGCACGTGCTGCTCGACGCGCTGGCCCTCCTCCCGGAGGAGCCCCCGATTCGTCTGGAGGTCATCGGCGATGGTCCGGAGCGGCGGCCGCTGGAACACCGGGCTCGCTCGCTGGGCATCCAGGAGCGCGTGGAATTCCACGGGTACGTCCCGCGCGAGCGCCTGGAAGCCAAGCTCCGCGAATCGGATGCGCTCGTCCTCCCTGCGGTCACGGACGCCAAGGGTGACGTCGAGGGCCTCGGCGTGGTGCTGCTGGAAGCGATGAGCTTCGGCAAGCCGGTGATCGCCTCGCGCGCGGGAGGTATCACGGACATCGTTCGCGAGAGTGAGAACGGCCTGCTGGTGCCACCCGGCGACGCGCCTGCCCTCGCCTCGGCAATCGAGCGGTTCGCCCGCGACCCTCTCGAGACCCGCCGCCTCGGCGAGGCGGCTAGACAGGACGTGCGCGAGCGCTTTTCCTGGGAGTCGATCCTCGACCGGCTAGCAGCGGTCTATGCCTCCGTCCTGCCCGCGAGATTGGTCCGAGCGGATGCGTAACGAGCGAACCGTCCGCGGCGGAAATGAGGCCGCGCCGCCCCCTACCCCGCGTTACGAGGCGCTGCTGGAGTCGGCGCGCTCGACCTGGTGGGACTCGCGCAACTTCGACAAGTGGAAGAGCCACTATCTCTCGGAGTACGCCCGCGGCCGCTCGATCCTGGCGCTGCTGGCGGAGCGAGCTCCTGAATTGCGGATCGAGGGCACGCGTGTGCTCGATGTCGGCTGCGGTGATGCGGGCGTCGCGATCGCCTTCGCCGAAGCCGGCGCCCGGGCCTTCGGCATCGAACCCTTCGAGCTCTCGGTGGAGCGCGGCCGGGTGCGGGCGGAGGAGCACGGCGTCACGGTGGACCTGCGCGTGGGCGTGGCGGAGGAGCTACCCTACGAGAGGGCCTCCTTCGACCTGGTGCTGCTGGACAACGTGCTGGAGCACGTGCAGGACCGCGAGCGCACTCTGGACGAGATCGACCGGGTGCTCCGCCCGGGAGGTCTGCTCTACCTGGTGACGCCGAAGCCATTCGCGATCCACAGCCTGGTCAGTGATCCACACTACGGGATGGCCGGCCTCGTGCTGATGCCGCGCCCGGTCCAGAAGTGGTACTTCGAGCGGGTGCGCGGAGGCGGCCAGGGGAACTACGGGGTCGGATGGATTCCCACGCGTCGCTGGGTTCTGTCGCGGCTGCGCGCGCGGGGCTTCGAGTTGCTCGCGCCGCCGCGCGACCTGTGGATCCGTTACCTGCGAGAGCGGATCGGCGATCCCGCGGCACTCTCTTCGCCGCTGAAGCGGCGGGTGGCTCGTTGGGTGGCCGAGCATCCGGCCGCCACCGGGAGCCCGGTGGCCGCGGCGTTCTGGGACGTCGCCCTGGGAGCGAATATCTTCCTGGCCCGTAAGCGCTCCTGATGCTGCGCGTTCTGCACTGCATCTACGACGATCCGGACAACCCCTGGGTGGGTGGCGGCGGCGCGCTGCGCGTACGCGAGCTGTACCGGCGGCTGGTGGGAGAGGTAGAGGCGACAGTCGCCACGGGGGCCTTCCCCGGCGCCGCGGATCGCGAAATCGACGGGATCCACTATCGGCGGCTGGGCCTGCCCCGCCCCTACGCCGCGAGCCGCCTCACCTACGGTCTGGCCGCCACGCGGTTGCTGGCGCGAGGCGACTACGACGTCGGCCTGTTCGATTACTCGGTCTACACGCCGATCCGGCTGCCGCGCGATCGTCCCGTCGGACTCGTGGTCCACATGCTTCACGGTCCGACCGCTGGCGGTCGGTGGGGCGCGCCGGGCGCAGCCCTGGTGAATCGCGTGGAGGTGGCGGGCATCCGTTCCGCCCGTTGGATCAGCACGACCTCCCGCTGGATGGTCGAGCAGCTACAGCCCCTGGTCGCCCCGGGAACCCGGATCGTGCCGGTAGGGAGTGGAGTACCTCCCGAGTTCACCGCCGTGCAGCGTGAGGAGGCCGACCACTTCCTCTTCTATGGGCGACTCGACATCTACCAGAAGGGGCTGGATACCCTGCTTGCCGCCTTTGCGCGCTTCCGGGCGGATCATCCGGGCTTCCGTCTGGTGATTGCCGGCCGCGGAAAGGACGAGGCTGAGCTGGTGGAGATGATCCGCGAGTCTGGGCTGGCTTCCGCGGTCGAGCTCATCCCGCGTCCTGCGCGGGCGCAGGTGTTGACGTTGATGGCGGGCGCGCTGGCGATGGTGATGCCGTCGCGCCTGGAAGGACTACCCATGGCGCCGGCCGAGGCGATGGCGGCCGCGGTGCCGGTCATCGCAAGCCGGGTGGGAGCGGTCGAGGAGATCGTGATCTCCGGCTCGACGGGCCTGATCGTGCCCCCGGCGGATCCCGCGGCGCTGGCCGCAGCCATGTCGCGGCTCGCCGCCGACGCGGACCTGCGCGCCGCGATGAGCGCGGAAGCGCGCCGATCCGCGGCCCGGTTTTCCTGGGACACGGTGGCTCGTGCGCACCTGGACTACCTGCGAGCGATCGCCGGTGATGTCGGCTCGTATTCACCCGCACCTTCCTCCGCATGACCGATCGACAGGAAACGGAACGGAAATCCTCCCACGGCGGTCTCTCCATAGGCGGATGGACCGCTCTGGCGATCTACTTCGCCCTCGCCGTGGCCTACTTCCTCCCGGCCTTCCTTCCCGGTCAGCACATCTACGGGAGCGACTACCTGGCGGGCGGATACTTCTTCCACGAGTTCATCTCGGCTCGCTTTGCGGAGGGGGCGCTCCCCAAGTGGGTACCCTACGTGTACGGCGGTCTCCCGCTCTTCGCCAACCCGGGGAGCACGTACTACCCGTTTCGCTTCCTGGCCGACCTGATCTTTCCCGTCTCGAAGGTCTGGCCTACGCTGTTCGTGATCCAGTTCACCCTGGCGGGGATCGGGATGTACCTGCTCGCCCGCGAGCTCAAGGCACGGCCGTGGGTGGCGTTCGTTGCGGGGCTGACCTTCCAGTTCACCGGGGTCATCATGTCCTGGGTACTGGCGGGCCACGAGGGTCGCATCATCGTGGCGACCTTCCTGCCCCTGCTCTTCTACCTGCTGCACGCCGGGATCCGCACCGCTTCCCTTCCCGCCTTCGCCGGGTCCGCGGCGGTCATCGGGTTCTGCCTGCTCTCGTTTCAGATCCAGAACTCCTACTACCTGCTCCTCTCGGGGGCCATCTGGGCCGTTTTCCTGATCTTCTCCCTGGGCGTCCATCGCGACCGGCTGCGGCTGGCGAAGGTGCTCGCCATGGGTCTGGGTGCCGTGGCCTTCGGTTTTGCGCTCGCGTCGGTGAACTTCCTCCCCTTCCTCGACTACGTGGCGCAATCGCCGCGCGGCGAGAGCGGCGGGCGGGGATACGAATACTCGGTGTCGTTCTCGATGCCGCTGCCGGAGCTGTCCGCCGTCGCCGTGCCGGAGCTGATCGGCTACCTGGACACCTACCGCGGCACCAATCCCATGAAGCTCCACACGGAGTACGTGGGCGCGGTCGTGCTCCTGCTGGCTGCGGTGGGCTTCTACAACGCCCGGCGGAACCGGTACTGGTGGCTCTTCGTCGGCCTGGGAGTCTTTGCCCTGACCATCGCCCTGGGAGGAAGCACCCCGATCTACCGGCTGTGGTACGAGATCCTGCCGGGAACCAAGCGCTTCCGCGCGCCGGGGATTGCCTTCTTTGTCGTCGCCTTCGCGCTGGTCTGCATGGCCACGCTCGCGCTGGAACGCCTGGCGGAGGCGGTCGAGGAGCGCACAAAGCCGCTCCGGGGGATCAGGGGCGACGACGCCGAACTGCGGGTTGTACCGTTGATCCTGGCCGCGGTGGTGGTCGTCGGCTTCCTCCTGGGCGGAATGGCCGCCGGCGAGGCCGGACCGGCCGCCTACCGCTTCGCTCTCTTCGCCGCGGGGACCGGGGTCATTCTCTGGCTCTGGCTGCGCGGATCGATGGGGACGACGCTGGTGGCGCTCCTCCTCTCGGCGATCGCCGTGCTCGACCTGTGGATCGTGGATCGCGACTTCTTCGACACCGTGCCGCCTCCGGACGAGATGTTCGCGGCGGACGACGTCGTGAATTTCCTCCAGCAGCAGCCTGAGCCTTTCCGCGTGTGGCACCTTCCCTTCCCCGCCGGGATGGTCTATCGCGGCGTGGCGGGCAATTATCTGATGCACTTCGGCATCGAGCAGGCTGGTGGCGAACACGGGAACCAGCTTCAGCGCTGGAACGAGTACCTGGGAGCCGGTCAGGAGACCTACGTCGACTGGCACAACTTCCTGCGGGATCCGCAGGTGGTAAGCACGCCCGAGGGAGGTCAGGCGATCGGCTTCACCAGCACACCTGGCTTCCTCGAGGCGGCCAACGTCCGCTACGTGGTCAGCGCCGTGCCGCTGTCGCATCCGAACCTGCGGCTGGCATACGCCGGATCCGCCGCCGTGTACGAGGATACCGCGGCTCTTCCCCGTGCCTACCTGGTGCCGGAAATAGAAATCGTTCCGGGTGAGGACGCCGCGCTCGAGCGCATGGAGCGAGACGGCTTCGAGCCGACGCAAGTCGCCCTGGTGAGCACGGACGAGCCGCTGGAGGTCCCCGGCGGCGAGCTGACGGGCGAAGCGCGAGTCACCGAGCACGAGCCCGACCGTGTGGTGGTGCAGGCAAACCCGTCCCGCCCCGCCATGCTGGTGTTGGCGGACAACTACTACCAGGGGTGGGTGGCGCGAATCGACGGCGAGGAAACCCCGATCTACCGGGTGAACCACACGCTGCGAGGCGTGGTCGTGCCGGCGGGGGAGCACCAGGTCGAGTTCACCTACGAGCCGACGGACCTGTTCACCGGCTTCTATATCTACCTGGTCGGGATGGCGATCCTCGCGCTGTACGGGCTCTGGCTGCTCGTGGGTATCATGCGCCGGAGGCGGGTGGCGCATGACGTCTGATTCGGGCAGTCGCCGCCTGGCCTTCGCGCTGGGCGGAGTCGGACCATCAGGTGCTTCGGTTCGCCGGTGACCATCTCACCCCGGCTGCGGCGGCTGATCTCCTTCCTGCTGATCGCCGCCGCGTTCGCTTTTCTCGCGCGGGAGATCGTCCGCAACTTCGACGCGGTGCGGGAGTTCGACTGGCAGCTCCGACCCGCGGTGCTGGCGCTCTCCCTCGTCGCGTTGATGGTGGTCCTGGCAGCCGGGGTCGCTTTCTGGGCCCTGGTGCTGAGGTCGTTCGGCGTTCGCATCCCGCTGCTCCCGCTCGCCCGCACCTGGTTCCTTGCCAACCTGAGCCGCTACATTCCTGGCGTCGTCTGGCAGTTCGTGAGCCTTGCCCAGTTCTCGGGTGCGGCGGGATTGACCCCGGTGCTCTCGATCACCTCGCTGCTGGTGCAGATGGGATTCATGCTGCTCTCGGCGGCAGGCATCGGAGTGATCGTGCTTCCCCTCTCGCCGCTGGGCGATGCCTATCCACTGCTCCGTGACCTGCGCTGGCTTGCGCCGCTGGCGCTGTTGGGGGTGCACCCGGCTGTGATCCGGGCGATGGTGGGCGTGCTCGCGCGGGTTTCGCGGCGCACCACCGTCGAGTGGCGGGGATCGTGGCGGATGGGTCTCGTCCTTCTGCTCCTGGCGACACTCCTCTGGCTGGCGTATGGCCTGGCTTTCTTTTTCTTCCTGCGCGCCTTCGTGCCCCTGCCGCCCACGCTGCTACCGGCCGTCACGGCGATCCATGCCTTTGCCTTCCTGGTCGGCTATCTCGCCTTTTTCGCCCCCGCCGGGCTCGGCTTCAAGGATGCGGCGCTGACTCTGCTCCTAGCAGGGCTCCTTCCCACCTCGGTGGCCGCCTCCCTGGCCGTGCTCGCGCGCCTGTGGAGCATCGCGGGGGAGGCGATCCCTGCGCTGTTCCTCCTGCCGCGATCTGGACCCAGCTTTCCATCGCCGGGGGAGCCACAGAGGACAACAGAGGATGACACAGAGGGCACCGACGATGGACTTACCTGACCAGACGCCACGCAGTTGACACCCGCCTCTCACCTCCTTAAGGTGCGCCGCTGAATTTTTTGACCTAATAACTATAACCCCACCGCGCATGGACGCATGCCCTCGGGCAAGACTCCATACATGCCGCCACCACTTCGGCGCCACACGACCACGTCCCTCCTCCACTAACCTCGCCTTCCGTCCAACGCTCCAGCTGCATCGAAGCACTTCCTGTCCGCATCAGGACGCTCGACGCGTTATAGATCCGCCGCAGCCAGTGGAAGCACCAGACGTTCGAGATCCGATCTGTCCCGTCCGCAGGCGACTCGCCTCCGGACTCTTTTTTCCTGCGAACATGGCCGAACCATGAGAACCTTCAGGTTCAGCGGGATCCCACTAATGAGCTGGTCACTCCTCCTTCTCCTCCTCTGGCCCGGCGTCAGACTGCAGGCACAGCAGATCACCGTTCGGGGTCAGGTGGTGAACGCAGCGACCGAAGAGCCGATTCAGGGTGCCTCGGTCACCGTCGTGGAGACCGGCCAGAGCACCGCCACCGACGCTGAGGGCCGGTTCACGGTGAGTGTCCCGGGGCCGGATGCTTCCCTTAGCGTCACCGTGCTCGGTTACGAGACCGCCGAGGTCGCCCTCGGCGGACAGACCAACGTCGTGGTCCGCCTGCAGCAGAGCGCCGTGGCCCTGGAAGGGGTCGTGGTGGTGGGTTACGGAACACAGCAGCGGAGCGACGTGACCGGGTCGGTGTCCACGATCGACCAACGGCAGCTCGAGGATCGCGCCACGGTCACCATCGAACAATCGCTGCAGGGCGCCGTCCCCGGCGTCTCCATCACCACCACCGGCGCCGGCGCGGAGCCCAATAACACCTTTCAGATCCGCGGACGGAACTCGATCACGGCCAGCAATGAGCCACTGATCGTAGTCGACGGAATCCCTTACGAAGGGCCGATCTCGGAGATCAACCAGAACGACGTAGCCGCGATCAGCGTGCTCAAGGACGCCTCCGCCGCCGCGATTTACGGTGCCCGCGGATCGAACGGCGTCATCCTCATCACCACCAAGAAGGGCGGCGGCGCCCCCCGGATCGCTTACGAGGGATACGCGGGCGTGCAGCAGATCACCAATCTGCCACGCCTGATGACCGGGCCTGAGTTCGCCCGGTTCAAGTGCGAACGGTTGAACGGCGGGGTCAACTGTGAGGATGCTCTCACTGCGACCGAGCTGGAGAACCTGAACGCGGGCCGCTGGGTTGACTGGCTCGACCTGGCGACGCGCACCGGCACCCAGCAGCAACACAACCTCTCCTTCTCCGGTGGCGCCGGCGGCACGCGCTTCTACATCGCCGGATCGCTGCTCGATGTGGCCGGGGTTGCCAACAACGACGATTTCGAGCGCTACTCCCTCCGCGTGAACCTCGACCAGGAGCTCAAGTCCTGGCTACGCCTCGGAACCAGCACCCACATGTCCTACACGGACCGGAGTGGGATGGACGCGAACTTCGAGGCGGCCTTCTTCATGAACCCGCTCACCAACGCCTTCAACCCGGACGGCACGCTCACCACCACGCCCTGGCCAGAGGACGTCTTCTGGGGTAATCCGCTCGACGGGACCCTGGTGGTCGACGATGACGTGAGTCGGCGGATCTTCACCAGCAACTATCTCGAACTCGACCTTCCGATCGACGGATTGACCTACCGCCTCAACGCGGGGATCGACTTCGCCAACCACGAGCTGGGTCGCTACTGGGGCCGTAACACGCGGACGGGGCTCGATAGGCAGGGACGCGCAATCACCGAAAACGCCACCCGCTTCGATTGGACCGCCGAGAACGTCCTGCGTTTCCAGCGGGATTTCGGCGCCCACGGCCTGGACCTCACCGCGCTGCTCAGCGTCCAGGGGAACAACGTCGAAGAGGACCACCTCGCCTCAGAAGGTTTCCCCAACGACGTGCTCACCTACTACCAGGCCAACGTAGGTGCGCTGGTGGAGCCGTCGTACGTGGTGAGCCACTCCCGGCTGGTCTCGCAGATGGGACGCCTGAACTACAGCTACGACGAACGCTATCTGGTCACGTTGACCGCCCGTCGTGACGGCTACTCCGGGTTCGGATCGAACTACAAATACGGTGTGTTCCCCTCGTTCGCGCTCGGCTGGAACGTCTCGAACGAGCCGTTCTTCCCGGCCGAAGGGCCGGTGACCTCACTCAAGCTGCGCGCCTCATGGGGCAAGAATGGTAACCAGGCAATCTCGCCCTATCGGACCCTCGCACGCCTGAGTGACGAGTCGTACGTGGAGAACGGGATGACCGCACCCGGGTTCATCCCGTCTGCACTCGGCAACCCCGATCTCCGCTGGGAGACGACGACTTCGCTCAACGTCGGCCTCGACTTCGGCTTCTGGGGAGATCGATTGACCGGCAGCATCGACGCGTACCGGGCGCGCACCCGCGACCTGCTGCTGAACCGGCTGATCTCACCGGTGCATGGGATCACGCGCATCACCGAGAACATCGGGAAGACGGCGAACAAAGGGATCGAGCTGCAGCTCTCGTCCCTCAACCTCGACCGGCCGGATCTTTCCTGGCGCACGGACTTCAACATCTCTGCGAACCGGAACGAGATCGTCGACCTCTACGGCGACGGTCAGGACGACGTCGCCAACCGGTGGTTCATTGGCCACCCGATCAATGTGCTCTACGACTACGAGTTCGATGGGATCTGGCAGGAGGGCGACGACATCGCCAACTCGGCACAGCCTGACGCGGTCCCCGGCGACGTGCGTATCGTGGATCAGAACGGTGACGGCGTGATCAACACCGACGATCGCACATTCGTCGGCGACCTCGAGCCGGACTACATCGCCGGTCTGATCAACACCTTCACATACAAGGGCGTCTCCCTCAGCGCGTCCCTCTACACCGTTCAGGGAGTGGAGCGCGAGAACAATCTGCGGGCGCTGAACCTGGTGCACACGGAGTTGCGCAGAAACACCATCTGGCAGGATTACTGGACCCCGGAAAACCCGAGCAACACCGTGCCGCGCAACAGCGATGATTCGAACCCCTTCAGTGTCCCCTTCCTGGAGGATGCCAGCTTCATCCGGCTAAGAGACGTCACCCTCTCCTACGACCTGCCGCCCTCCTTCACTGAGCGGCTTGGGGCGGGCTCAATGCGCGTCTACCTCAACGGACGGAACCTGTGGACGCACACCGACTGGACGGGGATGGACCCGGAGCTGAGCAACGCCAACCAGCGGGGTGTGCCCCTGGAGCGGGTGATCGTGGGAGGAGTCAATGTCCAGTTCTGAACGAGGAACCAACGGACAGGCACATTCACCCACGAACCGCGAAGCCGGAACTATGACTATACATCGACGGATCACCCGCTATATCGGCGCTACCCTGATGGCTGCAGCGAGCATCACGCTGGGTGCGTGCGACGATGGAATTCTCGACGAGGATCCTCCCCACATCATCGTCCCGGAGAATCTGTACGTCGACCTGGCGGGCTTCGAGGCGGGAATCAATGCCCTGTACGCACAGGTGCGTAAGGAGCGGGAAGGCGTGAGCGGCGACGGCTCGAACGAGCTGCGGGCAATGATCGCGACGGTGGGCGTCGACAATGCGTTTGGCAACCACCGCGTCCGGAATGGGGCGGATCTTCAATGAATGGGGCGTGCGCAACAATCCCCAGGAGGGCTTCTATCTCGACATCTGGACCTGGCTCTACCAGACCATAAACGCCGCGAACACGATCATCCAGCGCGCGGAGAACCCCGACATCGACTGGACCGAACGGCAGAAGAACGAGATCCTGGCCCAGGCGCGCCTGTTCCGCGCTTGGGCGTACCGCCACCTGACGTACTTATGGGGTGACGTGCCGTTGAATCTGGAGGAAGCTTCCGGCGAATCGATCCGCACAGACTGGGAGCGGACGCCGAAAGCCGAAGTGTGGGCGCAGATGGAGGATGACCTCCTGTTCGCCGAGCAGTATCTGCCGGAGATACCCTCGAGCCCCGGGCGTGTGAGCAAGGCCGTGGCGCGCCACTATCTGGCGGAGCTCTACCTGGCCATGGATCGTCCGGCCGAGGCGGAGGAAAAGGCGGCTGCGGTGATAAACGGTGGCAACTACACTCTGATCACCGAACGCTATGGCGCAAAGGCCTCCGAACCGGGCGTGCCCTTCATGGATCAGTTTCAGGACGGCAACGTCAACCGCGACCAGGGGAATACCGAGGCGCTCTGGGTCTTCCAGTACCAGGTCGACACGCCGGGCGGTGGGCAGAGCATCATGCGGCGATATTGGGTGAACCGCTACTACACCATCCCCGGGCTCCAGGTATCCGCGGAATACGGCGGACGCGGCATCGGACGGTTGGGGATTACGTCGTGGGCGCTCAACCTTTACGAACCGCAGGACGATCGCGGCTCCGACTTCGCCATTCGGAAGTTCTACCTCTACAACGATCCCGACCGCCTGCCCGAAGGAAAGGAGCTCGGGGACACCGTATACCTCAGCTGGGAGCAGGAGTCGGAGACGAACGAATACTGGCCGAGCACCCGCAAATGGGACTGGGTCGACCCGCAAGACATCGACGGAGCTCGTCAGTACCAGAACCAGCCGTACTTGCGTCTCGCCGAAACCTACCTCCTACTGGCCGAGGCGCAGATGAAGCAGGGCAAGCTCGCCGAGGCCGCGGAGAACATCAACATCGTCCGCCGCCGGTCGAACGCCTCTGAGATCGGCCCTGACGACGTCACGCTGGATTTCATCCTGGACGAGCGCTCGCGCGAGCTGGTCACCGAGGAGCACCGGCGCTATACGCTGATCCGCACCGGTACCCTGTTGGAGCGGGTGAAGAAGTACAATCCGCTCGCCGCGCCGAACATCGTCGAGCGTGATACCCTCTTCCCGATCCCCCAGGCGGTGATCGACGCCAATGTGGATACGCCGATGCCGCAGAACCCGGGGTATTGAGCGGGGCCTCGTGGTGGACATTCGCATGATGGCGGTCGCCGGACTCCGGCAATCCGGGAAAGCTCAGCGTTGGAGCAGGTGGCGGCAGCTTCTGCTCGGCGCGCTGCTGCCGCTCGTCCCGACCGAGTCCGTAGCCCAGGGCCCGCTGCAGGTCCTCGCCTTCACCGACACCAGCAGCGTGCGGATCGAGGTGGAGGTGCCGAACGCGGCCACGCTCGTCGGGGCGGCGGTGAATGCCACGATCGTGAACGAGACCGATAGCACCCACCTCTGGTCGGGTGAGCTCGGACAGCTCGCGGTCGCTGAGGGAGACGTCGGGCGCCTTACGGCCCGCCTGGAAGGACTCGACCCGCTGCGCTGGAGCCCGGAGTCGCCCCATCTGTACCGGCTGACAGTCGAAGTGGCGCATGCGAGCACTACACTCCGAAGCACTGCGCGCATCGGGTTCAGGCGCTTCGAGGTGCGGGACGGCCGCTTCTTGCTCAACGGTCGCCCGGTCTTCCTGAAGGGCAACTCCATCAACCCGCCGGATCGCACGCTGCCAGATTCGCTCGACGAAAACCCTCGCTTCGCCCGCGAGTACCTGCAGGCGCTCAAGCGCAGCGGCGTCAACATCATCCGGCTGACCCGCCATTCCCAGGTCTGGTTCGACGTGGCAGACGAGGTCGGGATGCTGATCTTCCAGGGGCACTACGGCACTCCCGAAGGCGGCGGCGCCACCTATCCTCCGAGGCAGCCCCTCGAGCAGTCGCTGCAATGGTATCGCGAGGAGGTGTTCGAGCCCCTCGTCAACCATCCCAGCGTGGTGATCTACGTGCTCTCCAACGAGCAGGCGGCGCCGGAAATCTCCTACAAGAGCCGCGGGCACGAGGAGATTGAGCGCTTCCTCACCAATGTCTATCGCGAGCTGCGCCGGTGGGACGATACCCGGCCCTACATCGGGAACGCAGGGTACGGATTCGGCCGCTCGGGCGACGTCTGCGACCTCCACCGCTACTGGGGGTGGTACTACAACTCCTTCCTCAGTTACTACACGCTACGCGACCCACACGTCTGCTGGCGATCCGATCGGGTGCAGCCGATCACCCTGACCGAAGCGGTCGGCAACTACACCGGGGTGGACGGCCGCTTCAACTTGGTATCGCGCAGCAAGCAGCCCGACTCGCAGCTCAACTGGACAGGCCACGCCCCGGACAGCGAGCAGGCGGAGCGCGGGCTTGCGCACCAGGCTCTCGTCGCGAAGCAGGCGATCGAGATCACCCGCCGCCTGCGTGCCCGCAACCCCTACCTAGCCGGCATCATGCCCTTCTCCATCCCCTTCTACCGCTGGTGGGGGATACGGAGCTTCGCCGAGATGGGCTCGAAGCCGGTTCTGGACCAGTTCGCGGTCTCCTACCAGCCGGTGCTGCTGAGCTGGGAGCTGTGGACCCCCCAGGTCTATGCGGGCAGTACCCTCCGACCCGTGGCGCATGTGGTGAACGATGCGGAGAGCGGCGAGGGGCTCGACGACCTGGTGCTGCACTACGCCCTGGTGGACTCTGCCGGGACCAAGCGAGCCGAAGGACGCCTTCCCTTCCCTGACGTTGCCTACTACCAGGCGGTGGGAACCCGGCTGGAGATCCGGCTACCGGAGGATTTACCGACGGGCGAGTACATGCTCCGGGGGAGGCTCGAGCGGAACGCTGAGGTGATCTCGCGGAACGAGACCCCGATCTTCGTAGCCGGCCGTGACTTCGTGGGGGAGCCGGCGCGGATCGATCGAACGGTGGTGCTCTACGATCCGAGAGGCGCCACTGGCGCGGCGCTCCGCAACCTGGGCGTGCCGTTTCGCGCCGCCAGCGACCTCGCAGGGCTCGACCCGGAAGCGGATCTACTGGTGATCGGCGCCGAGGCCTGGGACGAGACCCTCGCCGATTCAGCCGAAGCTCTCCGAGCCTTCGTCGACGAGGGAGGGCGCGCGATCGTACTTCGGCAGTCAGCGGATCGCTTCGATCCGTCCTGGCTGCCCACCGCCGTGCGGTTGCAGACCGAGGAGCTGGATCACCCACTGGTTTATCCGGGAGGACGGCCATTCCGCAATGCGCTGGCGGTCAACCCGGAGCGGCTGGACCATCCGGTCTTCGACGGGATCGACCGGGATCGCTTGTACCTCTGGTCCGACTACACCGGCTGGGACGAAGGGCGCCCGGGCTTTCCCGCCGTCTACCCAGTGACATCGGGCTTTGTGCTGACCGATCGGGACCATCTGGCACACACCGCCGTGCTGGCCAACTACGACCACGGCCTGGAGGGGGTCGCGCTCGTCGAGATGTTCTCGGGTGAGGGGTCGGTCATTCTCTCCGGCTTCGACCTGGTGAACCGCAGCGGCATCGATCCGGTGGCCGATCGGCTGCTGGCGAACCTGATCCGCTACCAGGGAACGAACGAGCCGCATTTCGTCCATCCACTGGTGACCGAGAAGATAGTCTGGGGCGAGTACGGGTCGGAGCGTGGGCTGGTGACCGGGATCTACAACGGTTTGCTGTTGAACACGGTTCCCGAGATTCCGGAAGGCCTTCGCGACAAGTATCCGCTGCGCATCGACGACGAGGGTTTCCACTTCGCCGGCGCGGCGGGAGGCTGGAACACCCGTCCGGCGATCCAGTACGTGCCTCGCGGCCGGCGTCCGTTCGGTCCTTACGAGTTCACCCTCGGCGGCGCCGTGCGCCTCCCGGACGGTGCAGGGGCGGTGGGTGAAGGGCGTGTGTGGCTGCGCCTCCCTGAAGACCGCAGCCGCATGGTGACGACGGTCTGGAACCCGGCCGACGTGCCACTGGAGATCGAGATCGAGGTGAACGGGACGCGCCAGCCCGCACGCATCGCCGCAGGCGCGACGGTGGAAGTCGAAACTCCGCTGCCAAGGGCGTCGAGAAGCCTCGCGCTCGTTTATCGAGGCGACAGGCGACTGGTGTTGCTTGCGACAGACTTCCAGTAGATAACCACACAGGATCACAGAGGATTACACAGAGGGCGCTGAGGCGGCCCCGCTGTCCGTAATTCAAAATTCAAAATTCAAAATTGTCATTTCGTAATTCGTAATTCGTAATTCTCCCCTCAGGATGGCCGCCGCGCGATGGTGATGGTGTCGAACGCCGCCTCCACCGGAAACTTCAGGCCGGCGTTCAGGATTCCGAACACGCCGGAGAGCCGCTGCATGATCCGATGCTTCCGCAGCTTTCGAGGAGAAAGGCGGGCGAGCTTCTCCAGCTCCACGCACTCCCATTCGGAGAGGACCACTTGGAGGCCGGCGTCGTCACAGAGGGCGCGCATCCCCTCCGGGTAGATGCGCCAGCAGTCCACGGGCGACTCGTGGTAATGCCAGGAGACCGGGTTGATGACAATCACCAGCCCGCCCGGTGCGCAAACGCGTGCCAGCTCGGGCATCCACCGCCAGATCTTCCGTACGTGCTCGATCACCTGAGCCGCGAAGACCACGTCGTAGGCGCCATCGGGCACGGGGAACGAATACTCGTCGGTAGTGCGGTAGGTGAGGGGCACATCCGCGCGGGAGGCGAAGTCGAGGGTATCCCAGGCCAATGTCGGCCCGACGATGGTGCGGTAGGTGGAGGGCTCCCGATCGGGCCCGATCTCCAGCACCCGGTGCTCGGGAAGAAAGAAATCGCGTGCGTACTTCTCGAAGAGGAGACGACTGTTCTTGTGCATGCGGGCGATGGGCTGGGCATGTACCGGCGTGCCGGGAATCTACAGGGCGGGCCATTCGAATTCCATCGCCAGCCGAAGGATGTGGGTAGCGGCTTTGCCCGCGCGGCGGTACAATCTCTGCTCGCAGTCCACCATGCCCGCGGACTACGGCTGCGGACACCCTAAGGACGAAGACGGCACAACGCGGAATGCCCGGGCGGTTCCGATACCCTCCCGGAAATCGCTGCGATGATCACGGGAAGCCCTCTCAGATCGAAGACGGGAGGCGCTCCTCCGCCCCGCGCCGTCCTCGTCCTTTGTGTTCCCGCACGCCAAGGTTCCGGACCGGGCGGCCTGTCCATCTGTGCACCGAGCTTGAGATGCTGGAAGAGCTGAAAGCGAAGCTGGAACAAGAGATCGAACGGCTCACCCACGAGCTTCAGGTCACCCTCCCGCGCGCGATCAAGACCGCGGTAGAGCACGGGGACCTGCGGGAGAACTCGGAATACAAGTCCGCGCTCGAGCGGCAGCAGTTCGTGCAGGCACGACTGAACCACCTCACCCGGCGGATGCAGGAGCTCTCGAAAATCGACCTGACCGAGATCCCGCTGGACCGGGTCGGCTTCGGCTCCCGGGTGACTGTGCAGGACCTGCGGACGAAGGAGGAGGAGGTCTACACCCTGGTCTTCGGCGATTACATCGACATCGAGACCGGCCAGATCTCCATGGCCTCGCCACTGGGGCAGACCCTGCTGGGGAGACAGGTGGGAGAGGAGGTGACCCTGCAACTCCCCCGGGGCTCCCGCAAGCTGAAGATCACCGAAGTGGTGACGCTGCCGCAGATGGCGGGAGGGGAGGGGTAATATTACGAATTACGAATTGCGAATACGAATTACTTGGCCGGAATTTTGAATTCTTAATTTTGAATTTTGAACTCCGCTCAGGCGCATCAGCTCCGCGCAGCTGTATCCCAACCGCGGAGCCGTAATTCGTAATTCGTAATTCGTAATTATTCGCAATTCGTAATTTACTGCTGCCGCCGCTGCCGCCTGAGCTGGTCCACCTCGCTGCGCAGAGTGGCGATCAGCTCGGCGGTGAAGCCGAAGCCGAAGAGCATAAAGCCCACCGTCTCCAGCAGCAGCACCAGGGTCAGTAGCGGGCGGTAACCGAAGGGCGGCATCCAGCCCGCCACGCGCAGCACAACGGCCACCAGGCCGACCAGAATGCCGAGCAGGATCAAACCGATTCCCCACCCACCGAAGAACTGCATCGGCTTGGCGCTGAACTTCAGGTAGAACCAGACCACCACCAGGTCGTTGACGCCGACCGCGATGCGGCTCCGGCCGGAGTACTTCGACATCCCCGCCCGCCGCGGCAACAGCTCGATGTCGATCTCGCTCATCGTCCACCCGCGGTCGTGAGCCAGGACGATGAAGAAGCGGTGCCAGTCGTGCCGCAGCGGGATCTCCTCCAGTATCTCCCGTCGGAAGGCCTTCATTGAGTTGAGGTCCCGCACCGGCACGTTGAAGAGGCGCTGCGAGAGCCAGTTGTAGGTCCGGCTTACCGCCTGCTTTTCATACCGCCCCACCTTTCGGCCGGTCACGATGTCCCACCCCTCCGCCAGCTTGGCGAGGAAGCGGGGGATCTCCTCGGTCGCGTGCTGCAGGTCGGCGTCGAAGAGGATGACGTAGGTGCTCTCCGCCGCCGCCGCGCCGGTCACCATCGCCTCCGTCTTCCCCTGGTTCCGCCGGTGCCGAAGTACCTTCGCCCGCGGCATTCCCGCCGCCTCCCGTTCCGCCGCCTCGTAGGTGCCATCGGTCGATCCATCGTCGACCAGGATGATCTCGCCGTTCAGCCGATGGCGAGCGAAGGTGGCCCGCAGCTCCGAGAAGAGCGCGGGCATGTTCTCGACCTCGTTGTAGGCGGGGATGAGGACGGCAAAGTCGGCGCGAAGCGCCTCGGGGATCTGCGGACCGTCGGACGGCGACGAGGCAGGGGTGGAGCCTCGCTCTACCATCCTCTCCTGGGAGCTTAGACTCACACCCGCTTGCGCATCCGAGCGGAGAGGATGCCCAGCTGGTCGCGATACTTGGCGACCGTGCGTCGGGCGATCTGGATCCCCTCCTTCTTCAGGATATTGACGATCGCCTGGTCGGTGAGCGGCTTCGCCGGGTTCTCCTCCGCGACCAGCTTCTGGATCTGGGCCTTGATACCGCGGGCGGATACCTCCTCGCCCGAGGTCGTCGACAGGCCCGAGGAGAAGAAGAACTTCAGCGGCAACACGCCCCGCGGCGTCTGCACGTACTTCTCGTTGGTCACCCGCGAGACCGTCGACTCGTGCATGTCGATCACCTCGGCGACCTCCCGCAGGGTGAGCGGCTTGAGGTACTGCACGCCCTTCTCGAAGAAGTCGCGCTGCCGGTCGACGATGAAGTTCATCACCTTCAGCATGGTCTGCCGGCGCTGCTCGATCGCCTGGATCATCCAGTTGGCCGAGTTCAGCTTGTTGGAGATGAACTCCTTGTTCTCGCCCGCGAACTTCTTCTTGTCCTTTGCGATCTCGCGATAGGTCTTGGAGAGCTTGAGCCGCGGAAGGTTGGTGTCGTTGAGGAAGACGAGGTAATCGTCACCCACCTTCTCCACCACCAGGTCCGGGGTGATGTAGTTGTCGTCGTGACTGCCGTACTTGAGCCCCGGCTTCGGATCCAGCTTGGAGATCTCGTCGGCCGCGTCCTGGACGTCGCGCGGCGTGATCGAGAGCTCCTTCGAGATCTCCGACCACCGGTGGTTGATCAACTGGTCGAAGTAGTCCCGCGCGATGCGGTAAGCGAGTGATCCCGCAAGGACCTCCTCCAGCTCCTCGTCAGTAGGCTCGATACCGCCCGACTTCGCCGTCAACTCCTGCGCGGCGGCGTCCCGAAGCTGCAGGAGAATACATTCCCGCAGGTCGCGGGCGCCGATGCCCGGGGGATCGAAGCCCTGGATGAGCCGAAGCATCTCCTGCGCCTCCTGCATCGTATACGGGCGCTGCTCATCCTCCGACCCAGCCCAGTCCGACCCTTCCTCCCCGAGGAACTCGTTCAGCGATTGAACCACCGTCTCCAGCGGACAGACCAGGTACCCTTCGTCGCTGATGTTGCCGATGATCTCCTCGCCCAGCAGCAGCTCCCGCGGAGAGAGGCGCAGCAGGGTGAGCTGGTCCCGGAGGTGGTCGCCCAGATCCCGCGTCGCCACCGAGATCGGCTCGTAGTACTCGCGCTGCTCGTACTCCTCGCGCCGACCGCCCGCTTCGAAGCCGTTGAGGAGGATCTCCTCCCAGTCGATCTCTTCGTCGTCCTCCTTCTTTTCCTCCTTGACCTCAGGAACCTCTTCAGCCTCCGCCTCCTCTGCCATCTCGAGGAAGGGATTGTTCAGCAGTTCCTGCTTCAGGTGCTGCTGCAGGTCGAGCAGGGGCATATAGAGCAGATCCATCGCCTGATACAGGCGTGGATTGATCTTCATCTCCTGCTTGAGCGCAGTGCCCTGGTACAGACCCGTCTTCATGAGCTGACTCCCTTACTCGGGATTTGTGTATCGCTGACGCATGCGGGCGGTCAGGGTGGGGCCAAGGTAGATCTCCGCCACCTCGTCATTCCATACCAATTCAGAAACCGTACCGGAAACCCGCACGCGTCCTTCGTACATGATGTATGCTCGATCCACGATGTCGAGCGTTTGCTCTACATTGTGGTCACTGATCAGTACCCCGATGTTGCGCTGGCGGAGGTCGGCGACGATCTGCTGGATGTCGTGCACCGCGATCGGGTCGACCCCGGCGAAGGGCTCGTCGAGCAACATGAACTTCGGACGGCCTACCAGCGCCCGGGTGATCTCCAGCCGGCGCCGCTCTCCGCCGGACAGGGCGTATGCCTTGGAATGCCGCAGGTGCTTGATCCCGAGCTCGTCGAGCAGAACCTCCAGGCGCCGCTGCTGCTCCTCCTTGGAGAGGCCCATCATCTGCAGAATGGCGCGCACGTTCTCCTCGACCGTCAGCTTGCGGAAGATCGACGGCTCCTGCGCCAGGTAGCCGATCCCCTTGCGAGCCCGCCGGAACATCGGCGTATCGGTGACGTCTTCCTTGCCGATGGTCACGCGACCGGCATCGGGGGCGATCAGGCCGACCATCATGTAGAAGGTCGTGGTCTTCCCGGCCCCGTTGGGGCCGAGCAGACCCACGATCTCCCCCTGCGTCACGTGCAGGTCGACGTTGTTCACCACCTTCCGCTTTCGATACACCTTGACCAGCCCGGAGGCAGCGAGCGTGCTTCCCCCGGGGGTCGGCTCTCGGACGGCCCGCTGAGTGGTCGGCGCCTCGGTGATCACGCGGATGCGCCGTTCCACCCGCTCCTGCAAGGCGTCTCGCCGCGCGCGCAGCGCCGGGGCGAGACGGACGCTGCTCCCCTCGAGGCCGTCTCCACTCGTCCCGCGAAGCTCGACCAGCCCCTGGTCGGCGAGCATGCGGGCCACGTGCTCGTGCAGGTAATTGCGCTCCTCCTCGCTCGGCTGGGGAGTCTGCTCCCAGGGCCTCGAGGCGTGCGACAGCCCCGTCTCCGGTGCGGCACCCAACCGCGTGAGCTCGCGCTCCAGCTCGTCCACGAGCGCCGCGCAGGAGACCCACCCCTCCCCGGCTTTCTCACGGAGGGCGAGCGCGCGCAACGTGAGCAGGGCCGAAAGGTCGGCCCGCTCCGTCCGCGCCAGCAGCTCGTCCACCATGGGTGGCCGCTCGTCAGCCATCTGCGTCTCCACTCTACGGTTCGGGTTCCGTGAACGGCTCGGGCACCATGCCCGGATCCGGCTCTCCAAACGGCTCGTCCGGAAACTCCTCGGGCTCTGGCGGAAACTCGTCGGTCTCCGGGGGGAACTCGCCCGTGTCGGGCGGCATGTCGGCTCCGCCATCGTCGTCGGCGGGTTCCTGCCCCTCTGCCTGCCCCTCCGCCGCCTCCGCTTCATCGGCTGCCTCGGCCGCTCGCGCCGAATCGGCGGCGGTCATGGGCTCGAGATAGAGTCCGCGCCGGAGCCCCGTCACGTCCGCGGTCTTCACCCGCCCTTCCGCGAAGATCAGCTCGATGCGGGCGGCCGAAAGGAAGTTGATCCCGGGGCGCGCATCGACCGAGTCCCCCTCCTGCGGCGGGACGTGATAGAGCGAGCGGGCATTCCCCACCGACACCAGCCGCTCCATCACCAGGGCCGTATCCGCTCCGGCGGGTGTCGCCCGCACCGGCTCGCCCACCACCAACGGATCGCTCGCCTCGCCGTTTTCCTCGGCGTCCGTAGCTGCTCCCGCCATGTCGGCCGCCTCGACACTGTCGGCGGGCGACTCCACGATGGTGGTGAAGTACCCGGTGATGGTATCGCCGGTGATCCAGTCGTTCTGAACGAGGCGTTCGGCGCTGACCGTCACCACGCTGTCTCCGCTGGCAAACATCGCCTCTACCCCGCCCCGCTGACGATCGGCGAGTGCCGCCGTGTCCGCCCTGGCCCGCGCAGCGCTGTCTGCGGCCGGAGCCGGTTCGCCCAGGGCCAGCGTGTCAGCGGAAGGCTGCCCGACCGGGCGCTGCCCCTGAGCGATACCTGCCGAATCCGGCGGCAGGCCGAGCGTGTCGGCCGCCAGGGTATCCGCTGCCAGCGTGTCGCCCGGGAAGCGGACGGGCACCACCGGCGCCCGCGTGGTGTCGATCATCTCGCCGCGCGCGTTCCCGATCGCGACTACCAGCTCCAGCTTCTGCCCCGGCAGGCTCGCGTCCAGCGAGTCCGCCTCGAGGCGGAAGGTCGGTGACGTCGCCAGCGGCCGCACGCCGGGCGCGATAGCCGGATCGGACCGGGCCACGGTGCGCTGCAGCAGGTCGTCCTCGAACAGGAGGTTCAGTTGCGGCGCCTCCACGTTGAGGTCGTCTCCGATCAGGCGCGCGTCGCGCCGCGCCTCCACCTCGCGGATGGCCCCTCCCGGAATGGTGGCGAAGATCACCGCCGCCTCCAGCGAGTACTCCGCGCTGTGGATCGACGCGTTCCCACGCAGCTCCAGCGTCTCGGACGATCCTCGCTGCTCCGCCTCGTCCGCGACCGCTCGCATCTGGTCATCCTGGATGACCACGTTACCGACCGCGGTGAGGTCGTTCTCACCCAGGATCGACATGCGGTCGGCATCGATGGTCAGCGGCATCCCGGAGGTGTCGGCGGGCGCCCCGCCCCTCCCGGGCGGGAATCGCACCGGAACAGCCGAATCCGTCTCAACCGCATCTCGCGCGGCGGGTTGTTCCCGCACCGAATCGGCCTGCGCCGAGTCCCGAGCGGTCGGCAGGCGCTGCATGGTCAGCCGCGGCCGGCCGTAGGCGTTGACCAGCGCCTGAGGCCGATCCTCGGTCGCTCGATAGTACTCCAGTTCGGGACCGGAGAGCGTCGTCCCCTCCACGCGATCGGTGAAGACGACGTTGCCGGTCGCATGAAGCATCCCGCTCGCGCTGTTGTAGACGGCGTGATCGGAGGTCAGAGAGCGCGTCGCATCCTGGAAATAGACGTCTCCGGTGAGGGTCACGACACGCTGTACCTGGTCGACCGTCCCGGCCGCCGCCCGCACGTACGCCCCGTCCTCGCAGGTCACCTCGAAGGGATCGAAGACGTTGATGATCGTTCCCTCGCGCGCCATCTCCCCTCCCGGCTGCACCCGCAGCCGACACTCGCGTCCGGCGGAGGGCGCGGCGCCCTCGGGGGTCTGAGCGTCTGCCACGCCGAGCGGCATTGCGAGACCCGCCAGAGCGGCGAGAAGGAAGCGACGCATCAGAAGGTGATCTCTCCCCCGCCTGTCGAAATGTTCTCGGTTTCCACGCCCACCGCGCGCCAGTTCTCCCCGTTGACGTCGGAGCGGAAGGAAGTGCCGCGCGAAACGCTCCCCCCTTCGTTCAGAACCCAGGCCGAATCACTCCATATCTCCTCAGACCGGACGTCGTAGTGGAGCTCCTCCGTCTCCAGACGCCGGACGCCGTTCTCCGATTGCGTGATCAGGACGACATCGTCCCGGGCGATGAAGGAGCCGTCATCGGGGGTGTACTCGCCCGCCTTCGAGGTCAGGGTGCCGGATTCCGCCCCGGTTTCGGTGAAGAACTGGATGTACACGCCGCGCAGATCCCACTGGCGGCCGTTCTCCTGCTGAATCGCGGTGTCGGCCTGCAGAATCGCGGTACGCACCCCCTTCCGCGTCATCACGTGCTCCACGCCAAACGTCATGTCGCCCGGAGGTAGATCGTCGGGGGAGAGGACCTCGGAAGAACGCCCCGAATCGTCCCCACAGGCGGCGATCGCCGTAGCCAGCAAAGCGGTCACTAGGTAGCGCCAACACATCAATCAGATCGCTCCTGCCCGCATGAGATCGTGTAGGTGCACCATGCCGATCACGCGACGGTCCTCGTCCAGTACCGGCAGCGCCATCACGCCGTGGCGCTCCATGATACCCACGGCGGCAGCCGCAAGCTCGTCCGGTCGGGTCGTGCGCGGCGAGCGCGTCATCACCCGCTCGACCGGCACGTCGAAGACGTCGTTCTCGCGCTCCATCAGCCGTGTCAGGTCGCCCGCCGTCACAACCCCCAGGAGCTTCCCGTCGTCGTCCACCACCGCCACCGTGCCGCGCTTTTCGGCCAACAACACGATGCACTCGCGCATCGTCGCGGTAGGGCCGAGTGTCGGCAGGTCCTCCACCAGCATTGCGTCACGCACGCGCATGAGGAGGCGTCGGCCCAGGGCTCCGCCCGGATGAATGCGGGCGAAGTCCTCCCGATCGAAGCCCCGCCGCCGCAGCAACGCGACCGCCAGGGCGTCCCCCAGGGCCAGCGCCGCTGTGGTCGAGGTGGTGGGGGCCAGATCATGGGGACAGGCCTCTTCCGCCACACCGGCATCGAGCACGATGGTGGCGTGGCGGGCGAGCGTGCTGTCGCTACGGCCGGTGATGGCCACGATCACCACCCCCACCCGCCGGAAGTATTCGAGCAGACCGTGGAGCTCCTCCGACTCGCCGCTCTTGGAGAGAAGAATCGCGACGTCCCCCGGATCCACGATGCCGAGGTCGCCATGCAGCGCCTCGACCGGGTGGAGGAAGGTGGCCGGGGTGCCGGTGGAGGTCAGCGTCGCCGCGATCTTCCTACCCACCAGCCCCGACTTACCGACGCCGGAGACGATGACCCTTCCCCGAGACTCCATCACCGCCTCCACCGCGGCGACGAAGCTGTCACCCACCCGATCCGCCAGCGCTGCCACCGCGTCCGCTTCCATCTTCAGGACGCGCCGCGCCTCGGCGACCAGCGTCTCCGGGTCGGCGTCGATGCGGCTGGGTCGCCGCCGCTCCTGCTCCGGTGCGCGCGGCGTCACGCTTCTTCCCTCCCCGTATACCGTTCGACCGCTGTGACCCACTCTCCCCGGGCCCGCAGCAGGAACTCCGCAAGCTCGCGCACGGCTCCAAATCCGCCTGGCCGTGTCGACACCCAGCGCGCGGCTGCCCGCACCTCCGGAACCGCGTTGGCCACGGCGATGGGAAAGCCCACCCGACGCAGCACCGGCAGGTCCGCAAGGTCGTCTCCAATGAACGCCACCGCCTCCAACCCCACTCCGAGCTTTCGCGCAATCGATTCCAGGACCGGCAGCTTGCTCGGCGAGGCGTTCTGGTGACACTCCCGGATTCCGAGCTCCTCCGCCCGCAAGCGCACCGCCTCCGACGAGCGCCGGGTCACAATAGCGACCTCGATCCCGCTCTGCTGCAGGAGATGGATCCCGAGCCCGTCGGTGATGTCGAACCGCTTCACCTCGATGCGCTCACCCCCGCGGGTGGCGCCGAGATACAGGCCGCCGTCCGTCATTACCCCGTCCACGTCCAACCCCACCAACCGGACCGCCGCCGCCCGCTCCCGGTCCGTCAGCCCGGCTTCGTGCCGGCTCATCGGGTCGCGGAGCTCCCAGGCGCGGCATCCCCGGCCACAGGACGTCCGAGCGCCTGGCGGATCGCCAACACGTCCTCCAGGAGCGGCCGCAGCCGGTCGAGGCGCAGCATGTTGGTGGCGTCCGACGGAGCCCCGGCTGGCTCCGGGTGCACCTCGAGGAAGAGCGCATCCGCACCGGCCGCGGTAGCCGCCCGCACGAGCGCGGGGATGTGGCGAGGGTCGCCTCCGCTGACCGCTCCCGCACCGGGACGCTGCACGGAGTGCGTACCGTCGAAGACGGTGGGGGCCTGGCAGGCCTCCCGCATCTCGGTGAAGGAGCGCATGTCGACCACCAGGTTGCCGTAGCCGAAGGCGGTTCCCCGCTCCGTCACCGCGACTCCGCCAGCGCCCGCGGCGCGTAGCTTCTGCACGGCATTGCCCATCTCGTGCGGGGCCATCCACTGCCCCTTCTTCACGTTCACCGCCCGCCCGGTGCGGCCCGCGGCCAGCAGTAGATCGGTCTGGCGGCAGAGGAAGGCCGGGATCTGCAGCACGTCCACCACCTCGCCCACCGGCTCGCACTGATAGGACTCGTGCACATCTGTGAGTATCGGCAGCCCCGTTTCCTCGCGAACTCGGGCCAGTTTGCGGAGCCCCTCCTCCAGGCCGGGCCCCCGCGCCGAGGAGAGCGACGAGCGGTTCGCCTTGTCGAACGACGACTTGAAGATGATGGCGATCCCCAGCTCCTCGTTAACCGCGCGGAGCTCCCGCGCCACCGTCAGGTTCAGCGCGTCGTCCTCCAGCACGCACGGACCCGCGATCAGGAAGAAGCCTCCCCCGGGCCGGAAGAGCGCCTCGACCGACGTACCGTGCACACTCGGGCTCACCGCGCTGCCCCCGCGAAGGTGTCTACCCTCGGCTCCGCGATCTCCCGCTTCTCCGCCCGCCGCTTCGCAGCAGCGGCAATGAAGGAGGCGAAGAGCGGGTGCGGATGGTTCGGGCGCGACTTCAGCTCCGGATGGAACTGCGTGGCGAGGAACCAGGGGTGATCCGGCAGCTCGATCATCTCCACCAGGTTCCCATCCGGAGAGGTCGCGCTCACCACCATCCCCGCCTCGGCCAGCGCGTCGCGGTATGCGTTGTTGACCTCGTAGCGGTGGCGGTGCCGCTCGCTGATCTCGAGTGACCCGTAGATCTCCGCCGCGCGCGACCCCGGCTGCAGACGCGCCGTGAACGATCCCAGCCGCATCGAGCCGCCCAGATCGGTGATCTGGCGCTGGGCATCCATGAGGCAGATCACCGGATGCTCGGTTTCAGCGTCCCACTCCATCGAGTGCGCATTGGCCAGGCCGCAGACGCTACGCGTGAATTCGATGATCGCGGTCTGCAGCCCCAGGCAGATGCCGAAGAAGGGCAGCCCCGTGCGCCGGGCGGAGCCGATCGCGTTGAGCATTCCCTCCACGCCACGCACGCCGAACCCACCGGGGATCAGGAGGCCGTCGAAGCCGGCGAGCAGCTCATCCGCGGAGCTGCCGTTCTCGAAGTCCTCGGAGGACAGCCAGGCAATCTCCACTCCCACGTCGTTGGCGATGCCGCCGTGGATCAGGGCCTCCTGTACCGACTTGTAGGAGTCGATGAGGGCCACGTACTTGCCCACCACCGCGATGCGCACGGTCCCGCGACGCGGGCGCTTGATGCGCTCGACCAGGTCGCGCCACTCGGTGAGGTCCGGCTTCTGTGTCTCGAGCCTGAGCCGCGCCACTACCTGGTCGTCGAGGTGCTGAGCGTGAAGCTGCAGCGGCACCTCGTAGATCGTGGACGCGTCCGGCGCCTCGATGACGCCGTTCACGTCCACGTTCGCGAAGAGTGCGATCTTGCGGCGCATCTCCACCGGAATCGGGCGCTCGGAGCGGCAGATCAGGATATCCGGCTGAATTCCGATCTCCATCAGCTCCCGCACCGAGTGCTGGGTCGGCTTCGTCTTGAGCTCTCCCGCCGCGGCGATGTAGGGAACCAGGGTCACGTGCACGAACAGCGTGTGCTCCCGCCCGACCTCCTGCCGGTACTGCCGGATCGCCTCGAGGAACGGAAGGCTCTCGATGTCACCGACGGTCCCACCGATCTCGGTGATCACGACGTCGTGGTTCGGGGCGAGCCGTCGGATGGCTCCCTTGATTGCATCGGTGATGTGCGGGATGACCTGAACGGTGGCGCCGAGATAGTCACCGCGGCGCTCCTTGGTGATGACGTCCTGGTAGATGCGGCCGGTGGTGATGTTGTTCGCTTGCGAGAGCGACTGGTCGATGAAGCGTTCGTAGTGGCCGAGGTCCAGGTCGGTCTCGGCTCCGTCGTCGGTGACGAATACCTCCCCGTGCTGGAAGGGGGACAGCGTACCCGGGTCGACGTTGATATAGGGGTCGAATTTCTGGATGGTGACCCGCAGCCCCCGCTCGACCAGCAGCCGACCGAGCGAAGCGGCCGCGATTCCTTTACCCAGCGACGAGACAACCCCGCCGGTGACGAAGATGAATTTGGTGGGCGTCGTGTTCGTTTCGGTCATCGGGCCAGTTCGTCTCGTGGTTCGGAGAGGCCGTCGTTGAGATCCAGTTCCTGCCGCAGCCGCCGTTCCGCCGCGCGCGCGTCTTCCGGCGTGTCCACCCCACCTTCCACCGGCGGGACGATTGCCACGCCAATACGCACGCCCGCGGCGAGCGGGCGGAGCTGCTCCAACCGCTCGATGCGCTCGAGCTCCCCTTCCGGTAGGGAGACCCAGCGGGCGAGCGCGTCCGCAGCGTATACGTAAATACCGAGGTGTCGTAGAAAGGCTCCGGATGCCAGATCGGCCGCATCGGGCTCGGCGTCCCGGAGATAGGGGATGGGGGCGCGGGAAAAGTAAAGAGCGGCGCCATCGGCGCCGCGTACGACCTTCACCGCCGCGGGGTCTCGCCACTCCTCGACCGAGCGAAGGAGAGTGGCTGCAGTCCCGATATCCCACCCCTCCTCGCGCACCAGTTCGATCGGAGGCACCAGCTGGTCGGTGCGGACGAACGGCTCATCGCCCTGCACGTTCACGATCACGCGGAAACGCTGGTTTTCGGGGCGGCGGGCCACCTCGGCCACGCGGTCGGTGCCGGAGGGATGCGCCGGGTCCGTGAGGACCGCCTCGGCCCCGAATCCCTCGGCCACCCGCACGATCTCCGGGCTGTCGGTGGCGATGACCAGCCGCTCGAAAAGGTCCGCCGCTGCCGCCCGCCGCCAGACCCATTCGATGAGCGGTCGTCCGGCGATCGGGTGCAACGGCTTCCGAGGCAGCCTCGTGGAGCCCAGTCGGGCCGGGATCACCCCCAGAATCCCGTCCTTCAACCGCCCCTCCCGGAGCGAAGAATCGGCGGCCTGTTAGCAATATTCACGCCAGAAAAGCTAGCGGCGCCGCGGCCCTTTGTCAAAGTGCCGGAGCGTCCTTTTTCACGCTCTCCATCGCTCATCGGGGGATACGCATTAAAGGGTCGTGCGCGCCGGTGGGCCACGGCTCGCGAAGCCCGGGAAGGTGCTCAGAAGGGTAGGTGGAAGCTTATGCTGAAATGCGGGTCGCGATCCGCTTCGGCGGGATCGAGGTAGAGGAAGAGATCGGCCACGCTCTGGCGCACACCCACCGCGACGTTCTGCTGCCACCGGGGTGCATCAGTATTGCTCACCCACGCGCTGCCCACGGCGTGTCGCGCTGCGAGCTGCGGGATGCCCGCGTAAGGAAGCACCAGAAAACGCAGCGGGACCGCGTAGGTAGACTGAAGGAAGACGAGATTGTCGCCACGCAGCTCGCCCTTCCTCAGGGTGGGAAGGGTGCCGGGCCCCCCGATGAGCGACCAGCGCTGGGGAGGGGCGGGATCGGGACCGAAGCTCTGCATCACGTGCCCGTGGAGCTCGAGCGAGTGGTCCCAGAGGGCGATCATGGTCCAGCGACCATCGAGGACGAGCTGGACGAACGAGCGCTCTCCCCAGCTACGCCCCTCAGGGGACGGAAATGCCCACTCCAGGTCGGCACTGCTGATGAAACCCGAAGTCACCCCGCGCCATCCGGCGCTGAAGCCGGCGAGCGCGGAGGTGAGGGTGCCCTCGAAGACCGGCGGGTTTTCTCGCCAGGGCTCGTCCCCGAAGAGTGTCCAGGGATCACGGGCGCGAAGCGACCGGTCCCGCGATGCACGCACACCCAGCCGCGGGACGATGTACCCTTGTCGCGTCGCCAGGGTGAGCGGCGGAAGCTGCTCCACCCGCACCTCGACGAAATCCGACTCGTAGTAGTTGCGGACATCGGAGCGGACGAGCAGTGCGGATAGGCTGTTGGAGAGGTCACCGCGAATCCATTCGTCGTGCGTCTCCACGGTACGCCCGCCACTCACCGACAGGTGAGCGCGTCCACCGAACGGGAGGAGGAGACGGCCCGTCGCTCCTACGTCGCCCCGGGCGCTGTAGTAGCTGCCGATCACCTCGTAGTGCGGCCGGAGGGAGTCGGTGCCGAAGCCCCCCGCCAGACCGGCCCGCACGGTCACGCCGTTCACCCTGTCGTAGGAGGGGATGATGACGCCTAGGACTCCCTGGGTCCTTATGAAGGGAGGTCGTGGTGGAGCGCGCAGGGTCACTCTGTATTCGGCGCCCCGCTGCTCGACCACGACGTTGTAATCGAGGGGGAGGAAGAGGGTATCGCCGACCGTGGCCAGTGCGGACGAACCGATGGTGCCGGCAACCGCCACCGCGACGCCGCCGACTCGCGCTCCTGGACGGATGAAGAAGGAGCCGCTCACCACCGCCACCGATCCGCTCACTGTCCCTTCCAGTCGAACGGTGGCGTCCACCACCACCAGGTCCCCCTCATGCTGGAAGGTCGCGGGCAGGACCGTGTCGCGATCGATGATCCAGTAATCGTTTCGATCGGCGATCTCCCGCAGGGCCGAGGCGGCCGGGTGGTCCGTACTGCCCTCCACCACCAGCCGTTGGGCGACGCTCTCACCCGCGATCAGGAAGAGGAGCGCCAGCGCGAGCCAGAGGTTCCGCACCTCAGATCAGCGAGAGGAAGTTGCGGAGCAGCGCATGCCCGTGCTCGCTGGCGATCGACTCCGGGTGGAACTGCACCCCCCAGACGGGATACGTGCGGTGCCGCACCGCCTGGATCTCGTCCTGGAATCCTTCCTCGTCCGTCCAGGCCACCACCTCCAGCTCGGCGGGAAGATCGGACGGTTCGATCACGAGCGAGTGGTAGCGGGTCACCGTGAACGGCGAGGGGATGTCGCGGAACACTCCCTCGCCCCGATGCGCCACCGGAGAGGTCTTGCCGTGCATCAGCCGCCTGGCACGCACCACCGAGCCGCCGTAGGCCGCGCCGATCGCCTGGTGGCCCAGGCAGACCCCCAGGATGGGGATGCGCGGTCCGAAGGTGCGGACCAGCTCCACCGAGATCCCCGCCTCCGCCGGCGTACACGGCCCCGGCGAGATGACCACCGCCTGCGGCGCCATCGCCTCCACCTCCTTCAGCGTCACCTCGTCGTTCCGCTTCACCACCGGCTCCACCCCGATCTCCCCCAGATATTGCACTAGATTCCAGGTGAAGCTATCGTAATTATCTATAACTAATATCATAACATAGGTGTGTTCACTTGATATAGATCCGAGAGGCATCGGCGAATTACGAATTATGAATTACGGATTCTTACTTAGGGCGGGCTCCCGGTCTACCCGCGGCAGCTCAGCGACTATCCTGCCAGGCGAGTATCCTAACCCGTAACCCGTAATTCGTAATTCGTAATTCGTAATTCGTAATTCGTAATTCGTAATTCGTAATTCGTAATTCGTAATTCGTAATTCGTAATTCGCGCCGCGCTCCGCGCGGCGCGCTACGCCCGCGGATGAAACGACCGGTGCACCTGCGTCAGGTAGGTGCGGTCCACGTGCGTGTACACCTGCGTGGTCGAGATGTCCGCGTGGCCGAGCATTTCCTGCACCGCCACCAGGTCGGCGCCGCCTTCCAGCAGGTGCGTAGCGAAGGAGTGCCGCAGCGTGTGCGGACTCACCGGCTTGGTGATCCCCGCCCGCTCCACATGAGCGCGAAGGATCTTCCACACGCCCATGCGGGTCAACGGGCCGCCACGGGCGTTCAGGAAGACCCTTCCCTCTCCCCTACCCCGCTCCAGCCGCGGCCGCACCTCCCGAATATAGATCGACAGGGCCGACACCGCTCTGCGACCAATGGGAACCAGGCGCTCCTTGCTCCCCTTCCCGAAGACGATCGCGTACCCCTCGTCCAGGTGCAGCTGGCGGAGCGGGAGCTCGATCAGCTCGGACACCCGCACTCCGCTGGCGTAGGCAAACTCGAGCAGCGCCCGGTCCCTCCAGGCGAGCGGGTGCGACAGATCCGGTGCGTTCAGGAGCCGTTCCACCTCCTCTATCGTGAGCACCTCGGGCAGGGTGCGCCAGCCGCGGGGCGTCTGGAGGCGCTCGCTCGGATCGGAGACCACCAGGCTCTCACCGAGCAGGAAGCCATAGTAGGTGCGAATGGCGGAGAGGTTGCGCGCCACCGAGGAGGGAGCCAGGCCCAGGTCCTTGAGGTGGTGGATGAAGCTACGCAGGTCGGCCGTCGTCGCGGCACCCGGCGAGCTCAGACCCTTCAGGGCGAGGTAATCGGCCAGCCGAGCCACATCGTGCTCGTACGCACGCAGCGTCTGCTCCGAGAGCCCTCGCTCGAAGCGCAGGTGGTCAAGGAAGGCCGACAGATGAAAGAGGCGACGATCGGGAGCCGCCGCCTCCTCCTCTCCCCTCGGCCCCTGCCGGTCCGGGCCGCGGCTCACCGGCTCTTCCACCACCACCAGACGACTCCCGCCGCGGCGATCAGTGCGATCACCCACGCCCAGAGACCCACCGATCGGACCAGCGCCAACAGCTGGTCCCAGTTGCGCCCGGCCCAGCCTCCGACATAGACCAGGGCGCCATACCAGACCGCCGACGCGAGCGCCACCGGGGGCGCCGTACGCCAGAACCCGATCCTCGCGACTCCCGCGAACACCGGCACCACCGCGCGGAACATCGGCAGGAAGCGGCTGATGAACACCACGCCGATACCGAACCGCCGGTAAAAGACGGCGAGCTTCTCGAGCTGCCCCGGATGCAGGATCAGCCGGCCCAAACGCCCGGCAAAAAAGCCCGCCCCATACCGCAGGCCTGCGTAGTACACGAACAGGGCCGAGAGCACGTTTGCCCCCCAGACCACGACGAAAACGATCCAGGGGTTGGCAACCCCGCGTCCCGCGAGCAGCCCGCCGAAGAGCACCACCACATCCGCGGGAACGGGAGGCACCAGGTTCTCCAGTGCCGCCATGGCGCCGAGGACGAGATACACCGCGGCGGCCGAGGCGCCGCCCAACCAGCTCAGCAGCCGCTCAATTGTCTCGGCCACGCTGGGGCCTCAGCCGTTGGGCCGCCCGTGTCGGGCGAAGAGTCGCGCCTGATCCTCGATACGGTCGATCAGCGCGACCGCCAGGACGGCGATCCCCTCCTCCCGACCGACCCACCCCATCCCCTCGTTCGACTTCCCTTTGATCGACACGTGACCCGGTGAGATGCCGAGCACCCCCGAGAGACGCTCGCGCATCTCTGCCACGTGCGGTCCGATCCGGGGGCGCTCCGCCACCACAGTGACGTCCACGTTGACGACCTGGTAATTCTCCCCCTCGAGGAGGTGGACTGCCCGCGCAAGCAGGCTCAGGGAGTCTGCGTCCTTCCAGGAAGGATCCTTGTCGGGAAAGTGGCTACCGATGTCGCCGAGGCCCGCTGCGCCCAGGATGGCGTCGGTCACCGCATGGGCCACGGCATCCGCGTCCGAGTGCCCGGCCAACCCCACGTCGGAGGGGATGGTCACGCCGCCCAGCACCAGCGGGCGCCCAGCCTCGAAGCGGTGCGAATCGTATCCGTGGCCGATGCGCATGGTTCAGAAGACAGGGTAAACTCGCGTCCTACCGACGCCTGCCCGGCGCCGTTCGGGCCTCCATGTGAGACAGGGAACAGGTCGCCTTGGTCGCCCTGTTCCCTGCCATCCCTGCGCCCGGCGCGACGGGGCGCTCAGACCCCGTCCCAGCGTCGGATCGCCAGAGAGACGTTGTGTCCGCCGAAACCGAAACTGTTGCTCAGGGCCAGCCGGACCGGTCGCTCGACCATGCCGTTCGTGGCGTAGTCGAGATCGCATTCCGGGTCGGGGTTCGAGTAGTTGATCGTGGGCGGGATCTTCCCCTCCCGGCAGACGAGGGCGGTGATGACCGCCTCCAGGCCGCCCGCCGCGCCGAGCGTGTGACCGGTCATCGACTTGGTCGAGCCGACGACGACCTCGCGCGCGCGGTCGCCCAGCACCGCCTTGATGGCGAGCGTCTCGTTGAGATCGTTCGCCGGGGTGGAGGTGCCGTGCGCATTGATGTAGTCCACGTCCTCGGGCCCCGCGCCTGCGCTCTGCAGCGCCATCTTCATCGCCCGCACCGCGCCTTCGCCACCGGTGGCCGGCGCGGTGATATGGTACGCGTCGGCCGTCTGCCCGTAACCGACCAGTTCCGCGACGATATTGGCGCCACGCGCGCGGGCGTGCTCCAGCTCCTCGAGTACGAGCATCCCCGCGCCCTCTCCCATGACGAAGCCGTCACGGGTGGCGTCGAACGGGCGGCTGGCCGTCTCGGGCGAATCGTTACGCTCGGAGAGCGCCTTCATCGCGGCGAATCCGGCCACCGTCATGCCGGTGATCGTCGCCTCCGTCCCGCCCGTGATCATCACGTCAGCCTCGCCGACCTGGATCGAGCGGAATGCGCTGCCGATGGCGTGCGCCCCCGAGGCGCACGCCGAGACCGTGGCGTAGTTGGGCCCCTTCGCGCCATAGCGGATCGAGACGAGGCCCGCGGCGATGTCGCCGATGAACATCGGGACGAAGAAGGGGGACACGCGGCTGGGCCCTTTCTCCACAAACCTCCCGTGCTGCTCCTCGAAGGTCGAAATCCCGCCGATGCCGCTCCCGATGATCACTCCGAAGCGCTCGGGATCGACCGACCCCAGGTCATCTTCCAGTCCCGCCTCGCGCATGGCCTGCACCGCCGTGGCGATCGCGAACTGTGCAAAGCGGTCGGTCCGCTTGATTTCCTTGCGCTCGATGTAATCCGCCGGATCGAAGTCCTTGACTTCGCAGGCGAACCGGACGGGGAAGTCCGACGCGTCGAACTGCGTGATCTCGGCCGCGCCGCTTCGGCCTTCGAGAAGGGACGTCCAGCTCGAGTGAACGTCCTTCCCGACCGCCGTCAGCAGACCGGTTCCGGTGATCACCACTCGGCGACTCATTACGCGAGTCCTCCGGATCGGATGCTGAGCATCAAGTCAGTGCCACTCAGCTCTGGTTCTGCTTGATGTACTCGATCGCGTCGCCCACGGTCTGGAGCTTCTCCGCGTCCTCGTCCGGAATCTCGATCCCGAACTCCTCCTCGAAGGCCATCACCAGCTCGACCGTATCGAGGGAATCCGCACCCAGATCGTCGACGAACGAGGCCTCGTTGGTCACCTTCTCGGCCTCCACCCCCAATTCGTTGATGATGATATCCTTGACCTTGGCCTCGATGTCCGCCATCGCTCTGCTCCTTGGAAAATGTTATCGGTCTCCGCGAAACTACACGGGCGCCTGCATCCTACTAGATGACCATTCCACCGTCCACCACCAGCACCTGCCCGGTAATGTAGCTCGCACCGGGCCCGGCGAGGAATCGCACCACCGAGGCGATGTCCTCCGGGCGGCCGAGCCGGCCCAGGGCGATCTGCTCTAGCAGCGCCGCGCGCGCCGCCTCGGGTAGCTCCGCGGTCATGTCGGTCTCGATGTAGCCCGGCGCGACCACGTTCACCAGGATGCCCCGGGAAGCGAGCTCTTTCGCCACCGCCTTGGTCAGCCCGATGAGACCGGCCTTGGAGGCGGCGTAGTTCGCCTGCCCCTTGTTGCCGGACAGGCCCACCACACTCGATATGTTGATGATCCTCCCGGCCTTCTTCTTCATCATCCCGCGGGTAACCGCCCGGATGACGTTGAAGGCACCGCGGAGGTTGGTGTCGATCACTACATCCCAGTCCTCATCCTTCAGCCGCATGAGGATGTTGTCCCGGGTCACGCCGGCGTTGTTGACGACCACGTCCGGGGATCCCAGCTCGGCCTCGACCCGACTGACCAGTTCGTTCACGCTCTGCGAATCCGCCACGTCGGCGGCGTAGCCGGCGTGCCCCTCACCGGGCAGCTCCGCGGCGGCGGCCTGAGCGCGCGCCTCATCCCGCGCCACCACCGCCACCCGTGCACCCGCCGAGGCCAGCTCCTTTGCTACCGCGAAGCCGATCCCGCGGGATCCTCCTGTGACCAGCGCGACCTGTGACGTCAGCTCCTGCACCGGTTCACCCCCTCCCCCAGAATTGATCGATCTCCTGGACGGTCCCGAGCGTTCGCGTCGGCACGTCCCGCGTCACACGCTTCATCAGCCCTGCCAGCACGTTGCCCGGGCCGAGCTCCCAACACTCCTCCAAGCCAACCTCCAGCATGGCGCGCTCGACCTCCACCCACCGCACCGGCGAGGTCAGCTGGCGAACGAGCAGGTCCCTCGCCGTCGCCGCCTCTTTCACCGGCTCACCGGTGACGTTGGAGACCACCGGGAGACGGGGATCGGACAGGGGGACGCTCTCGAGCTGCTCGCGCAGACCTTCTTCAGCGGAAGCCATGAGGGGTGAGTGGAAGGCACCCGAGACGTTCAGCGGCACAACCTTTCGTGCTCCCGCTTCCGCCAGGAGAGGCTCCGCACGCCGCACGGCCTCCACGTCGCCGGAGACCACCACCTGTCCGGGCGCATTGTAGTTGGCGGGTACGACGACGCCGTCGCCCGCATCGGATGCTTGCTGACAGACCGACTCGACGACCGCATCATCCAGGCCCAGAACCGCCGCCATCGTGCCGGGCCGCTCCTCACCGGAGCGCAGCATCAACTCTCCCCGTCGGCGCACGGTCCGAACCGCATCGGCGAACTCCATCCCTCCCGCCGCGACGTACGCACTGAACTCACCGAGCGAGTGGCCGGCAGCAATGGTCGCGAGCGACTGCCTTTCCTCCAGCAATCGCCACACGGCCACACTGTGCACCAGCAGCGCCGGCTGCGCGTTCACCGTGAGCGTAAGCTCCTCCTCCGGCCCCTCCCAGCAGAGGCGGGAAAGATTGAAGCTGAGCGCGTCGTCGGCTTCCTCGAAGGTCCAGCGAACGACGGGAAAGGCCTCCGCCAGGTCCTTCCCCATTCCGACGCGCTGCGATCCTTGGCCCGGAAAGAGCAGCCCGACCGGGCCCGAAGCGTCGCTCACAGGCGCACCACGTTGGAGGCCCAGGTGAACCCCGCGCCGAAAGCCACCATCAGGACCAGCGAGCCCTTGCCCACGAGCCCCTGCTCCCGCGCCTCGTCGAGGGCGACCGGCAACGAAGCGGAGCTCATGTTGCCGTACCTGTCGACATTGACGAAGACCTTCTCCATGGGGATGCCGGCATACTTCGCCGTGGCCTCGATGATCCGCAGGTTCGCCTGATGGGGGACCAGGAGGTCGATCTCCTCGCTCGTCACCCCCGCGCGCACCATCGCCTCGCTGGCGGCCTCGCACATCGAACGGACGGCGTTCTTGAAGACCTCGGGTCCCGCCATGCGGATGTAGTGGTTACGCTCGTCGAGCACCACCAGCTCGATGGGAATGCGGGTCCCACCGGCCGGACGCCAGAGCAGCTCGGCCAGGGTGCCGTCCGAGCGCATGAAGGTCGAGAGAAGGCCCGACTCGCCATCGGAGGGTTGCACAACCGCCGCGCCCGCGCCGTCCCCGAAGAGGACGCAGGTGCTGCGGTCCGTCCAGTCCACGATCGAGCTCATCTTCTCGGTGCAGACGAGCAGCACGTTCTTCGCCTGCTCGGCGGCAATGTGACCGGTGGCGAGGGAGAGCCCGAAGGGGAAGCCGGAACAGGCAGTGGCGAAGTCGTACGCCGCCGCGTTGGTGGCCCCGATCAGGGCCTGGATGTCGCAGGCGGTCGAGGGAAGCAGCCGGTCGGGCGTGGCCGTCGACACGATGATAAGGTCGATGTCGGTCGCAGCGAGGCCTGCCTCGTCGAGCGCGGCGCGCGCCGCGGCCGCTCCCATGTCCGCCGCGCCAGTCTCCGGAGACGCCAGGTGCCGCGTGCGGATGCCGGTTCGCGTGCGGATCCACTCGTCCGAAGTGTCCACCATCGTCTCCATCTCGGCGTTCGTCACCACCCGTTCGGGGATGAAGCGACCGGTAGAGACGATGCGCGCGCGCGGGACCGGACGGGACCCGCTCACGATTGCCCCTGAGGCGCGGTCAGACGCGCCAGACGGTTCTGGATGTGCTGCACCATATGATTCTCCACGGCCTGGACCGCCACCCGGATGGCCGCCACGATCGCGCGGGGGGGCGAGCCCCCGTGGCAGATGATCGTGACGCCGTTCACGCCGAGAAGCGGGGCGCCGCCATATTCAGTGTAGTCGAGGATCTGAGCGATACGGCTCAGGTCGAGCGTTGCGGAGGTCGCCTCCACCTCTGCTCGCACGAGATCGACGAAGAAGGCCGCCACCGACTCGTAGAACTTCAACAGGACATTGCCGGCGAAGCCATCGCACACCAGCACGTCGCATTCTTCCTCGATGATTCCCCGCCCTTCCACGTTCCCGACGAAGTTCAGCGACGGCGAGGCAGCGAGGAGCCCGTAAGCCTCCACCGAGCGCTCGTCACCTTTCTCCGGCTCCTCCCCGATGTTCAGCAGACCGACCCGGGGATTCTCCACTCCCATGAGGTCGCGAGCGTAGATGGAGCCGAGGTGAGCGAACTGGAGGAGGTGCGAGGGGCGGGTATCGACGTTCGCGCCGGCGTCGATGAGAAGCGTCTGCCCGTTCCGCGTGGGGAGGACCGTGCCGATCGCAGGGCGATCCACGCCGGGCAGGGGGCGCAGGATGACCAGCGAGCCGGCCATGACCGCACCCGTGGATCCGGCGCTGATAAACGCGTCGACCTCCCCCTGTTTCTGCAGGGAGAGGCCGACCACGATCGAAGAATCCGGCTTGCGGCGGATCGCCTGGGCCGGCGGCTCTCCCATCTCGATGCGACTGGGAGCGTGAACGATTTCGATCCTCTCCCGCGAGGCACCCGGGTGCCGCGCCAGCTCAGCCTCGATGCGCTCGCGGTCTCCAACCAGGACGAGAGTGAAAGAGCCTGGGAGTGTGCGAAGTGCCCCGATCGCGCCCTCGACCTCGATGGTGGGCGCACGATCGGAACCCATCGCGTCCAGGGCGATCCGCATGGCGGAAATGCCGCGTTAGAGCTCTTCGATCTCGAGCCTCTGCACCTGACGGTAATAGCCGCAGGTGGGGCAGACGCGATGCGGCACCTGGGGATCGCCGCAACGCGGACAGCTGCGAAGCGCCGGCATGCGCGCCTTTACGTGCGTACGACGCTTGCGCTGCCGCTGCTTGGATTGACGCCTCTTCGGAACGGCCATTGTTCAGCCCTCTCGGGTGATGGTCAGTCGAATTTGAGCTTCTTGAGCGCGGACCAGGGGCTCGACTCCTCCTCCGGAACGCAGTCACAGGTCCCGTCGTTCAGGTTCGCGCCGCATTTCGGACAGAGCCCGCGGCACGACTCCGAGCAGACCACATAGTCGAGCAGCCGGAGGATCAACTCCTCCCGCAGCGGTGGACCCAGATCCACGTAGTCCCCGCGCGCGGGAAGAGGGTACACCTCCCCCTCCAGATCCGCTACCTCTTCGCCGTTGAGGGGCTCGAAAAGAAGGGTGACCTCGTCGTCCAGCTCCCGCACGACGGGTTCGAGGCACCTGCGGCACTCGAGGGCAAGCCTAACCTTCATCTCCCCGCGCACCAGCACACCCTCACCCACGGACTGCGCGCGAAGATCGACCCGCAGCGGCCCCTCCAACTTCACCTCCGACCCCTCCCACAGCGGATCGGAGGGCAAAATTTGGCCCTCCACCCGCGCCTCGCCGCGGGCCACATCCGCCAGGTTCAAAATCGGCATAAACAGAAAAATTAGCGCAGCGACGGGCAAGTGTCAACCGCGGGAAGGGCGCGAAGGCAGCGTGTAGACTGGGTTTGCGACTGCCTCCCCGGGGCCTTTGGACCCTACCCTTTCACCGGTGTGCAGGACGCGAGCCGCGGCCTCAGCGCTCCTCGCCGCTCAGCAGCCACGAGGCCAGGAAGGACACCAGGCTGATCACGATCGACCCGAGCAGGGCAGCCCAGAAGCCGTCGACGAAGAAGCGCAGTCCGATGGACTGCGCGATCGCCTCCGTCAGCAGGAGCATGGCGGCATTGATCACCAGCAGGAACAGCCCCAGGGTCAGAAAGATCAGGCCGCAGGCGAGGAAGCTCAGAATCGGGCGTACCAGCGCATTGACCAGCCCCAGAATGAGGGCGACGACGAAGAAGGACCCTGTGCCGCCCTCCAGGTGCACCCCTTCGACGAGGTAGACGGCGGCAGCCACACCCACCGCCGATATCAACCAGCGAAGGAGCAGGTTCATCTCGCTGCGCCTGCCGCCCTCAGGCGGCGTTCGCCGTCAGCTCCGACTCGGCGAAGAAGAACGCCACCTCCACTGCCGCGTTCTCATCGGAGTCGGACGCGTGGATCGCATTCCGTCCCTTCGACTCCGCGTAGAGCTTGCGCACGGTTCCCTCCGCCGCCTCGGCCGGGTCGGTGGCGCCGATCACCTCCCTGAGCTTGGCCACCGCGTCGTCGCGCTCCAGGACCATCGGGATCACCGGCCCGGAAACCATGAAGTCCACCAACTCGGCGTAGAACGGCCGCTCCCGGTGCACGGCGTAAAAGGCGCCGGCCTGCTCCCGGCTCAGGCGCGTCATGCGCAGCGCCCGAACCCGGAACCCCTCCCGCTCCAGGTGGGCGATGATCTTCCCGGCGTGCCCGGCCGCGACGGCGTCGGGCTTGATGATCGCTAACGTTCGAGACATTCGAGATCTTTCTGATCGATTACGAATTTCGAATTACGAATTACGAATCACGAATTACGAATCACGGATGGAGATCACGAATTCGGTAGCTGCGACTTTCCGTTCCGGCACCGCGCGCCCACCGGCACGATTTAGTAATTCGTAATTCGTAATTTCGGCTTTACTTGCCGAACAGCTTGCGCAGAATGTCGCTCCGCGTAAGGAAGCCGGTCAGCTTGCCTTCGCTCACCACGGGGAGGCGCTCGACGTCCTTGTTCACCATGATGGAGGCCAGCTCCGCGAGGCTCTGGTCCTCGGAGATGCACATCACCGACCGGGACATGATCTCCCGCACCGGGGTGTCCTGCAGGGAGCGCTCCTGGGCCTTGAGCTCCTGCGGCTCGCCTGTGCCGGCCTGGACGACCTGCGGGAGCAGGAAGCGAAGCAGGTCACGGTCGGTGACCATCCCCAGCACTTCCCGCTTCTCCCCCACCACCGGCACCGCCTTCAGCTCGTGCCGGATGATCAGCTCCAGGAGCTCGCTCACCGGCGTATCGGGGAAGACCCGGTGCACCCGCTGCGTCATGATGTCGCGCACGGTCAGGCGTGGTTGCACCGCCAGGTTGCCCAGCTCCGGGATGGCGAGGATCTCCTCCGGAGTCCGGGCAGCGAGCATCCGCTCGACCACCCCCTCCGAGCGCAGCGCGCGAGCGAGCGCGGCCACCATCTGCAGGTAGAGGTTGGCCGCCGAGGGCGGTGCCAGCACCAGCACCACGATCTGCTCGGTCGGCTCGCTCGGGCCGCCCGGGGTGCGCATCGGCTCCGGTGCGACCCCGATCGCCACGACCAGGTCCGCGACCGCATCCGTGCGCAGATGCGGCAGGAGGATCCGGTCGCCGACGTGGACCACGTCGCGGACCCGATCCTCCGAAGTCAGCCGCTCGACTCGCTCCGGGTGGATCAACGCGCCGGTATCGACGAGGCGCTGCACGAGCTCCCGCACCGCGGCGCGGAAGGTGTCCGCCTGGAGGGGCACGATCACGTGCTCCGGACGCAGGATTTCGCTCAAGCGCATGGTGCCTCGAGGGTTGTACCGGGAGCCGCAGAGGCGGCTTTCAGGCGGCGAGCGCGTCGCGAATCAGACCCACCACGTCCAGCGGCCGGCGGGCCACGCCGATCCCGCTCTCCTCGAAGGCACGGATCTTCTCCTCGGCCGTGCCCGCAGAACCGGAGATGATCGCCCCGGCGTGACCCATCCGCCGACCCGGTGGGGCCGTCTGTCCCGCGATGAAGCCCACCACCGGCTTGCTCAGGTTCTCACGGACATACCGCGCGGCTTCCTGCTCATCGGTGCCGCCGATCTCCCCGATCATGACCACGGCCTTGGTTTCGGGATCGGCCTCGAAGGCCGCGAGGCAGTCGATGAAGCTGGTGCCGTTGATCGGATCACCACCGATGCCGACACAGGTGGTGGTCCCGATCCCCGCCCCCTTGAGCTTCGCCACCACCTCGTAGGTCAGGGTCCCCGATCGGGAGACCAGACCCACCGGGCCTGGCTCGGTGATGTTGCCGGGAATGATGCCCACCTTGCTCTTGCCGGGTGAGATCAGCCCCGGGCAGTTCGGCCCGAGCAGACGCGCGCCCTTCTCCTGCACGTACATGCGCACGCGCATCATGTCGAGCACCGGAACCCCCTCGGTGATGCAGACGATGAACTCGATGCCCGCATCGGCCGCCTCGAACATCGCGTCGGCCGCGAAGGCCGGGGGCACGTAGATCACCGAGGTGTTCGCGCCCGCCTCCCGCACCGCCTGCTCGACTGTGTCGAACACCGGCACGGCGTCGTCGAACTTCTGCCCGCCCTTCCCCGGAGTCACCCCCGCCACCACGCGGGTTCCGTACTCGCGCATCTGGCGCGTGTGGAACGATCCATCGCGCCCTGTAATCCCCTGTACGACGAGGCGCGTATCCTGATCGATGAAGATGCTCACTTGCCCTCTCCCTTGGCGAGGTTCACAGCCCGTTCGACGGCCTCGTCCATGTCGGTCATCGCGCTGAACCCCGCCGCCTCCAGAATTTCGACCGCCTTCTCTTCGTTGGTTCCAGTAAGCCGGATCACGATCGGCACGGCGATGTCGATCTGCCGTGTCGCGGTGACAATGCCGTTGGCGACGTCGTCGCAGCGCGTGATCCCGCCGAAGATGTTGAAGAGGATGACCCGGACGTTGGGATCGGAGGTGATGATGCGGAGGGCGTTGACCACCTTCTCGGGGTTCGACGACCCACCGATGTCCAGGAAGTTGGCCGGCTCTCCCCCGTAGTACTTGACGAGGTCCATGGTCGCCATGGCCAGGCCGGCACCGTTCACGCAGCAGCCGACGTTGCCGTCCAGCTTGATGAAGGTGAGCCCCGCCTGCCGCGCCGCGACCTCGGAGGGCGCCTCGGCACTCTCGTCGCGCAGCGCTTCGATCTCCGGCCGCCGGAAGAGCTCGTTGTCGTCGATGTTCATCTTCGCGTCGATCGCCTTCACCTCGCCCGCGGGGGTCGTGATGAGGGGGTTGATCTCGGCGAGGGAGCAGCCGGCGTCGAAGAAGGAGTCGTAGAGCTGCGCCATGATCTTCGCCGCCGCCCTCTGCTGCTTCACGTCGTCGTAGAGCTCGGTGGCGAGCCAGTACGCCTGGTGCGGGAGGAGCCCGTAGCGCGGGTCGACGGGGAGCTTGCGGATCGCCTCGGGGTTGGTGTGGGCCACCTCCTCGATGTCCACCCCGCCCGAGGCCGAGACCATGAAGACGGGCTTCTTGCTCTCCCGGTCCACGATGATCCCCACGTACGCCTCGGTGCCGATGTCCTCCG
>DASVBS010000046.1 GCA_036375715.1 Longimicrobiaceae bacterium
GGTGGGGATCGCCCGGCGGGCGCTGGAGACGGCGCAGCGGGAGCGCGACCGCGTGGTGATCGTCGACACTGCCGGACGCCTGCAGATCGACGAGGAGATGATGGACGAGCTGAAGCGCCTGAAGCAGGCACTCCAGCCGCACGAGATCCTCTACGTCGCCGACGGCATGACCGGTCAGGAGGCGGTGAAGATCGCCGAGGGTTTCGACCAGGCGCTCGACATCACGGGTGTCGTCCTGACCAAGATGGACGGCGACGCGCGTGGTGGCGCCGCGCTCTCCATCTACGGCGTCACCGGCAAGCCGATCAAGTTCATCGGTGTCGGCGAGAAGCTGGACGGATTGGAGGAGTTCCACCCCGAGCGGATGGCCGGGCGGATCCTCCAGATGGGCGACGTCCTCTCCCTGGTGGAGAAGGCGCAGAGCTCCTTCGACCAGGAACAGGCGGCGAAGCTCGAGAAGAAGATGCTCGGGGCCGGGCGGTTCGACCTCGACGACTTCCTGACCGCGATGCGGCAGCTCCAGAACCTGGGGCCATTGGAGAACCTCCTGAAGCTGCTCCCCGGGGTCAACAACAAGATGTTGAAGAACATCAAGGTCGACCCGCAGCGGATGAAGCACATCGAGGCGATCATCCTCTCGATGACGCCGCAGGAGCGGAAGAAGCCCGAACTGCTCAACGGCTCCCGCCGCGCCCGCATCGCGCGCGGTTCCGGCCGTCCGGTGCAGGAGATCAATCGTCTCCTCGAGCAGTTCAAGGAGATGCAGAAGTTCATGAAGCAGATGAAGAATCTGCAGGGCATGATGCCGCGCGGCCTGCCGCGGCTCGGCGGTGGAGCGGGGAGCGGGTTTCCGTTTGTGAGGTAGGGGATATCCGCTATCCGATATCCGTTGTCCGTTGGGCGCTTTCTAACGGGCGGGACATCTGGAGGTTGGTAGCCCGGTCCGGACGGATAACGGATAACCGACAACGGATAACCGGTTGCTCGGCCGCCTTCCGGCCGGGCAACCTTCGATCGTCCGCTTTCATCGTGCTGCGCACTTCGGCGCGGGCGAGGCCGGACGTCACCGTGGGATCGACCAGGAGAATCGATGGCACTGAGAATTCGTCTCCGCCGCATGGGGCGGAAGAAGGCGCCGAGCTACCGCATCGTGGTGGCCGAGAGCTCGATGCCGCGCGATGGGCGCTTCGTCGCCAGCATCGGGCATTACAACCCCCGGACGGAGCCGATCACGCTCAAGGTCGATCGCGAGCGGGCGCTCTACTGGCTGGATAAGGGCGCCAAGCCGACGGATACGGCCCGGTCGCTGCTGAAGCGCGCCGGTGTCTTCGGGCCGGCCCCCGCGGTGACGGAAGAGGCAGCTGAGACGGCGAAGCAGCCTACCCCCAAGACCTCGGGCCGGGCACGCGCCGCGGCGGAGAGCGCCGCTGCCGCGGCGGCCGCGGCCGCCAGCGAGGTGCGCGAGGCGGTGGCCGAGGCGGCGGAGGCCGTGCGCGACACGGTCGCGGGCGCCCCGGCGGAGCAGGAGGCAGCCCCGGCGAGCGAGCCGCAGGGAGAGGGTGCGGGGGAGGCTAGCGAGGCGCCCGCGGCCGAGGCCGCAGCTGCCGAGGAGCCTGCTGCAGAGGCGGCGCAAGCCGCGGAGCCGGTGGCCGAGAAGCCCGTGGCGGAGGAACCGGCCGCGGAAGAGGAGAAGCCGGCGACGCCGGCCGAGTAACGCGCGGCGATGGCCGGGCCCGCGGCCAGCGGCGCGGTGGGCGGCGGCGAATACCTTGTCGTCGCCACCATCCGCAAGCCGCACGGGGTGCGGGGTGAGCTCGCCCTCATGCTGGAGACCGATCGACCGGGCGCGGTGTTCCGGAAGGGGCGCAGACTGATCCTCGGCGACGCCCGCGGCAGGCCGCTGGGCACGGTGCTGACGGTGGAGCGGGCGCGATCGGTCCCGGACGGTCTGCTGCTGAAGGTCGCGGAGTTCTCGGCGCGCACGCCGGAGGTGGAAGCGCTGCGTGGCCAATCGCTCCTGATCCGCGCCGACGAGGCGGCCCCGACCGCGGCCGATGAGCTGCACTACCGCGACCTGCTCGGCGTGCGGATTGTCATCGAGGATCGGGAGATCGGGGTGGTGAGAGACATCACCGAGACCGCCGCGGGCGAGTTGCTGGTCGTGCAGCGGGAGGTCGGAGGAGAGCTGTTGATCCCCTTCGTCCGCGAGTGGATTCGTCAGGTCGACCTGACCGCGCGACGGCTGGCGCTGGAGCCTCCCGAGGGGCTGTTGGAGCTCTGAGGCCGACGACGACAGAGCGGCGTTCGGCGATTTCCGGTCTCGAACTGCCAATCTCGCGTCCGAACGATGCGCTTCAACATCGTCACCCTGTTTCCCGACTTCTTTCGGGAGCCGCTGGGGTTGAGTATCCCGGGGCGGGTAGCAGCGGCGGGATTGGCGGAGTACCGGGTCGTCGACCTGCGCGACTTCACCCACGACCGGCACCGAACGGTCGATGACTATCCGTATGGTGGCGGCGCGGGGATGGTGCTCAAGGCCGAGCCCTTCTTCGAGGCGGTGGAGTCGCTGGCGCCGGAAGGGGCGGATCGACCGCCCGGCCCGATTCTGGTGACCTCGGCCCGCGGAGAGGTCTTCACCCACGACCTGGCGGTGCGGCTGGCCCTCGAGTCGGAGGTGACGATCCTCTGCGGCCACTACAAGGACATCGACCAGCGAGTGGTCGACGGCCTTGGGGCCATGGAGGTCTCGCTGGGAGACTTCATCCTCTCCGGCGGCGAGGTGGCGGCGCTGGCGATCGTGGACGCGGTGGTCCGCTTGCTGCCGGGGGCCATCTCGGACCACGAGTCGGCCTCCAGCGACTCGCATTACGAGGGGCTCCTGAGCCCGCCCTCGTACACCCGCCCCGCGGAGGTGCGGGGCCTTCGGGTTCCCGAGGTCCTCCTGACGGGGGACCACGCGCGCATCGCTGCCTGGCGGCAGCAGGAAGCGGAACGGCTGACGCGAGAGCGGAGGCCGGATCTTTGGGAGAAGCTTGAGAAAGAGTGAGAAGCTAGAAGCTAGAAGTTAGAAGCTAGAAGTTGGCTGGTTGCGATTCTCGAGCGTACGAACCGTCGGGGCTGTGGTCATATACGGATTGGCGGACCGCCGCCCCCCAGGTAAAGCGGATTGAACACCCTAGCTCCTAGCTTCTAGCTTCTAACTTCTAGCTGGCAACTTTCAACGAAACACGACCATGCATCCGTTCATCGAGACTCAGCGGGAATTCCTGAAGGAGGACATTCCCAACTTCCGCCCCGGCGACACGGTCCGCGTCAACGTGCGCGTGCGTGAAGGCGAGAAGGAGCGTATTCAGGCCTTCGAGGGCGTGGTCATCGGGCGTAAGCACGGTGGCGTCAACGAGACTTTCACCGTGCGGAAGATCTCGAGCGGGGTGGGCGTGGAGCGCATCTTCCCGCTGCACTCGCCGTCCATCGAGTCGATCAAGCTCGTCCGCCAGGGACGGGTGCGTCGGGCCAAGCTGTACTACCTGCGGAACCTCCGCGGGAAAGCCGCGCGGATCAAGGAGCGCCGCACCCGCTAGGGAGCGGTGGGTCGGCCGCGGGCGAAAGCCCAGGCTCCGTCGCGTGCGCGACGGGAAATCCGGCTCCAGAGCCCTCTCGACTACGAACGGGAGTTCTGGAGCCGTGGCGTTCAGTGGGTGGCCGGCATCGACGAGGTCGGTCGCGGCCCGCTGGCGGGCCCGGTCGTGGCGGCGGCGGTTGTCCTGAAGCCGGGTAGCGATGGTTGCGGCGCGGACGACTCGAAGCGTCTCACCGCGCAGCAGCGGAACGAGATCGCTGCCGAGATTCTTCGCAGCGCCGCCGCCGTAGGGATCGGTGCGGCGTCGGCCGCTGAGATCGACCGGGTCAACATCCGACGCGCCACCGCGCTCGCGATGCGCCGAGCGCTGCGCCGCCTCTGTCCGGCTCCCGAGCACATCCTGGTCGACGGGCTGATCGTCCCCGAGCTCGGGCTGGAATGGCAGACCGCGATCGTCGACGGCGATCAGCACGTGCACTCGATCGCCTGCGCGAGCATCATCGCCAAGGTCTGCCGGGATCGGCTGATGGAGCGCCTGGCGAGGCGCTATCCCGTCTATGGGTGGGACCGCAACAAGGGATACGCCACCGAGGAGCACCGGGAGGCGCTGAACCGACACGGTCCGTCGCCTCATCATCGGCGTTCCTTCCAGACGGTCGACCAGCTCAGCCTGCTCGCTGAGCCCCTCTGACATGTTCGAATCCGTACGTAGCCTTCGCCCCGCTTGGATCGGTTTCGGCTGGTTCATCGCCGTGGCGCTTACGTCTCTGGTCGTTTTCGTGCTGACGGTGGTCGACTTCATTCAACCGGAAGCCCCCACCGAGGGGATGGGAGTGGCGGTAGCGTTGATGGTGGGCTTCCTCGTGGCAGGATTCTTCGTGGGGACGCGGGTGAACGCTGCCCCCATCCTGCACTCGCTGGCAATGGGGTTGCTGTCGGTGGTGGTCTGGCTCGGCCTGAATCTCTTCGTGGGAGAGGACGCCGGAGACGCGATGGACACCTTCAGCGGCGGCGTGGCGGGGTCGCTCCTGGCGTTGCAGATCGCGTCTACCATTGTGGGGGCTCGGGCTGGCGTTCGCTTCGCTCGGCGGGCGGGAGCGGCCGGATGAGCGCTACGCACGTGCACGCCGAGCGGATCGCTTCCGAGCTGGGGCTGCGATCTGCGCAGGTTCGAGCCGCCCTCGAGTTGCTGGCGGAGGGGAACACCATCCCCTTCGTCGCCCGCTATCGGAAGGAGGCCACCGGTGAGCTGGACGAGGTGCAGCTCCGGGACATCCGGGATCGCAACGAGTACCTCGTCGAGCTGGATGCGCGACGGGCGACGATCCTCTCCTCCATCGAGGAGCAGGGAAAGCTCGACGACGAGCTGCGCCGCCGCATCGAACAGGCGGAATCCAAGGCGGAGCTGGAAGACCTGTATCGCCCCTTCAAGCCGAAGCGTCGCACGCGCGCGACCATGGCGCAGGAGCGTGGGCTGGGTCCTCTGGCCGAGCTCATCTGGGAGGGGACCGCGTCCGACGCGGAGGTGCGCCGGCGGGCCGCGGAGTTCGTGGATGCGGAAAAAGGGGTTACCTCAGCCGAGGACGCGCTGGCCGGGGCACGCGACATCCTCGCGGAGCGGGTCGCCGACGACGCGAATGCCCGCTCCTTCGTCCGGGAGCTCACCCGTCAGAAGGGTCTGCTCGAAAGTAAGGCAGCGCGCGGCAAGGAGGGCGAGACCTCGAAGTTCCAGGACTACTACGACTTCTCCGAGCCGTTGCGAACGATCCCCAGCCATCGCGTGCTGGCGATCCGGCGCGGAGAGGCAGAGGAGTTCCTGGTGGCGCGCATTGTCGCTCCCGAGGAGGAGATCGTCGCCGGGCTGATCCGTCGCTTCGCCGAGCCCCGCGCCGCTCGCGAAGAGATGGAGCTGGTCGTCACCGACGCGTATCGGCGCCTGATCGCTCCCTCGGTCGAGGTGGAGCTACGCACCGAGCTGAAGGTGGCTGCCGACGACGAGGCGATCCGCATCTTCGGGCAGAACCTGGAGGGGCTCCTGCTGGCGCCGCCCGCAGGGATGCGGGTCACGCTGGGTATCGACCCCGGCTACCGGACCGGGTGCAAGCTCGCGGTCGTTGGCCGCACGGGCGCCCTGGTCGCCACCGGCGTCATCTACCTTCACCAGGAGGAGCGCGCGAAGCGCGAGATCGTCCAGCTGGTGGAGAAGTACGGTGTGGAGCTGGTGGGCATCGGCAACGGCACTGCGAGCCGGGAGACCGATCGGCTCACGCGCGAGGCGTTGAAGGAGGTGCCTGCTGAGCGCCGTCCCGCGGCGGTGTTGGTGAACGAGGCCGGCGCCTCGGTGTACTCGGCGTCTGACCTGGCTCGCGAGGAGCTCCCGGACCTCGATCTGACATTGCGCTCGGCGGTGTCCATCGCGCGGCGCCTGCAGGACCCGCTGGCCGAACTGGTGAAGATCGACCCCAAGTCGATCGGCGTGGGCCAGTACCAGCACGACGTCTCGCAGTCCAAGCTGAAGCGCCGACTGGACGAGACGGTGGAGAGCTGCGTGAACCGCGTGGGGGTCGAGGTCAACACCGCCTCTCCTTCGCTGCTCTCCTACGTGGCGGGGCTGGGGCGCACGACCGCCCAGCGGATCGTCGAATACCGGGACAGCCGCGGCCCGTTCCGCTCCCGGCGTGAGCTGCTGGAGGTGCCGGGCGTGGGGGCGCGGACCTTTGAGCAGGCGGCCGGCTTCCTGCGCATCCGGGATGGGGAGGATCCGCTCGACGCCTCCGCCGTGCACCCCGAGCGCTATCCGGTGGTGGCGCGAATGGCGGCCGATCTGGGCGTGCCGGTGAAGGAGCTGGTGGGGAACGAAGCGGTGGTGGAGCGGATCCAGCCCGAGCGCTACGTGGACGATTCCGTGGGCCTTCCCACCCTGCGCGACATCCTGGCCGAGCTACGCAAGCCCGGGAGGGACCCCCGCGAGGCCTTCGAGGCGCCCTCCTTCCGCGAGGACGTCGAGACCATCGAGGACCTGAAGGAGGGAATGGTCCTGCCTGGGACCGTCACCAACGTAGTGGCCTTCGGGGCCTTCGTGGACATCGGGGTCCACCAGGACGGGCTGGTGCACGTGTCGCAGCTGTCGGATCGGTTCGTTCAGGATCCGAATGACGTGGTGAAGGTCGGGGATCGCGTGACGGTGCGGGTGATCGGGGTGGATGTTCCGCGTAACCGCATCGCGCTGTCGATGAAGAGCGAGGCGGGGGGCGCGGCGAAGGAGGCAGCTGCGCCGCGGGCGCGGAAGGGGGTGAAGGTGGAGCCGCCGGTGCTCAGGGATGGGGTGGCGCCGAATGGGATGAGGATTCGGCGCGGAGGGAGGTGAGGGGGCGGGACGGACAAGGAGACAAGAAGTGACGGGGTGACAAGGTGAACGGGGGGGGCGGCCTTCGAGGGCTTGGGGACGTTGGCGGGAAGGAGTGCGGGGTCGGAAGTATTTTGGTGATATAGGGATAGGAGCCGGTAGCTCAGTTGGTAGAGCAGCGGACTTTTAATCCGTAGGTCGTGGGTTCGAGTCCCACCCGGCTCATTTTCTGTTTCGCGGCCCCATGGCCGATTATCGCTTGGGGCTGCGTGTCGTAGCCGCTAACGTCGGTCAGCGTGCGGCACCGAGACCGGGTGCGGAATGTGGACAGCTCAGCGGTTGTCACCTTGTCACCCCTTTTTCCCCTCGTCCCTCTGCGTCCTCCTCGACACCCTCCGCGTCCCTCCGCCTTCAAGCCGTCCCGCAGAGGTCGCACGTCAATACGACATCAGGAACAGCACCCACGAGGCCAGCGTGAACGCCACGTGCACCATGGCGTGCGCCACCATCGCGGACTCGAGGCTGTACCGCCAGAAGAGCCACCCGAATACCACTCCGCCGATGGAGTTCAGCGCGACGGTGCGGGCGACGATCAGCGGGGTCAGCGCGACCTCGGCGGCCACGGCGCCGAGGTGACCCGCGCCGAAGAGCACCGCCGCCACCACGATTCCGGACCAGGCGATCCACGGACGCGGGCGGTCCTGCCCGCGCTGCGCAACGCGCCAGAGGATCCACACGACCAGGGACATCAGCCCCCAACGGCTGATCAGCTCCTCGGTGATCCCGCCATAAAGGATTCCCGTCAGGGTCATCGACAAGGAGCGCGGTCGCGAGACGTCGAGCACGCTCGGGTCGTCTACCCCGCCGCCCATCATCGGGAGGGAAAGGGCGTCGAGGACCACCAGCGCGATCCCCGTCAGCGCGCCGGCGGCCATCGCGCGGGCGAGCTCCGTCGGGATTGGCCGCCCCCGGCGGCGCACGCCGCGAACCAGCTCCGCCAGGTGTGAGCGTAGGCCCACCCGCGGCGCCAGCGCGGTCCCGACCCCGACGCCCGCCAGCAGCAGCACGAGCGGGTTGATCAACAACACCGCCTGCAGCGCCGGGGTGGGCAGGTCCGGGCCCCCGGGCATGGCGCGGATCGACTCGGCCGTCGTGCGCATCATGGGGAGGAGCGACAGGATTCCCACGAGCCCGGGCGCGAACAGCGCGAGCGAGGCCCTCCAGTAGCTGCCAGCGCTCAGCTCGGCGGACTCAGTGGTGTGCGCAGGGGTCGTTGTCATCTGGTTCCGAGTTGTTACCGCTCCACTCGTCGTTCGAGTCCTGCCCGACCGACGTTCCAATGCTCGCGGGCCGGCGGCGACCCACGCGAGTAGCCGCGACGGGCCTCGACGGGTGAGCAACGATGCTCAGCCGCGGGAATGTAATAGGGCGGTCGTACGGCCCACCTGCATGGATGTTCCGGGCGGCACGCACAAACACGAACTCCAGGGTCATCGGCGGGGCGTTCTCACCGAGACCGCACATCCTCTCGCCGGACGCTCCTGGCAGCTGCTGCCGAAGGCCTGGTGACTCGCCATCGCGACTGCGACTGACATTGCCGATCGCCCGGCGCGTTCCCACCTTGCCTCATCGACCATCCACCCGTCGAGGAGGCGATCGATGTCCACGACTGTTCCGCGCGTGCCGACTGCCGCACCGTCGCCCGAAGTGGCCCGCGCGGTCGAGTTCATGCGCCGTCTCTTCCCGGAGCCGCGCGCGTTCGACATCCGGCTCTGGGAGGGAACCGTCATCCCCGGCAGCAGCGAGACGGAGCTCACAGTGGTCATCAACCGTCCCGGCTCGTTGCGGCGGATGCTGCGACCGCCTGTCGAGCTCTCGCTCGGCGAGGCGTACCTGCGAGGCGATTTCGATCTCGAGGGAGAGGTTTGGGCGGCGGGACCGGCGCTGGAAGCATCACGGGGTGCGGCCCGGTCGCTGCGCGAGATGGGTGCGCTCTTCCGTCTCTGGCGGGCGCTGCCCACGGACGACCTCCCTCGGGCCGGCGAGCGGGTCGGCGACGTGCGCGGGGGCGATCCATCGGCCTCCGGCGGCTATGGGTCGGCTCCCGCGCGCATCCGGGCGGCGGAACAGTCGCGCGAGTGGGATCGCGAGGGGATTCGCTACCATTACGACGCGGGGAACGATTTCTACGCCCTCTTCCTCGACCGGCGCATGGTGTACTCGTGCGCCTACTTCGCCACCGGGAGCGAGGACCTGGACACCGCGCAGGAACAGAAGCTGGATCTCATCTGCCGCAAGCTCCGACTGCGGGACGGGGAGCGATTCCTCGACGTGGGCTGCGGTTGGGGAGCACTGGTCCTGCACGCTGCGCAGCACTACGGCGTGCGCGCACTCGGTGTCACCCTCAGTGAACAGCAGTACCGGCTCGCCAGCCAGCGGATCGCCGACGCGGGACTCAGCGACCGGGTCGAGGTGCGCTGTATCGACTATCGAGATCTGGCAGATGGGCCCTTCGACAAGATGGCCAGCGTGGGGATGTTCGAACATGTCGGACGGGAGCGGCTACCCGAATACTTCGGTCACCTCTTCCGCCTCATCAAGCCCGGCGGCCTTTTCCTCAACCATGGGATCGGGGGGCATCCGGCACCTGACCGCGGATTGACCGGTAGGCTGGCGCGGCGACTGGAGCCGTACCTGGTCGGGGGATCGACCTTCCGCGAGCGATACATCTTCCCCAACGGCGGGCTGGTCGCGGTGAGCGAGGCGAACCTGATCGCGGAGAAGGTGGGGTGGGAGGTGCGGGACGTCGAGAATCTACGCGAGCACTACGCGATCACCCTCCGCCACTGGGCGAGCCGCCTCGAGGCGCGCGCGGACGAGGCGCGGCGCCTCGGCGGCGAGGGGATGTTCCGCCTCTGGCGACTGTACATGGGGATGGCCGCCTGGCAGTTTGCCTGCGGCGAATTCGGGGTCTTCCAGTCGCTGCTGCAGAAGCCCACGGGCGGCGAGAGCGGACTTCCGCTCAGCCGCGCCGACATCTACTCGCAATCGTGAAGGAGTGCGGCGCTTGTTCTCTTTGCGGACGATCGGGATCCTCTGGGTGGTTGCCGGATTTGCTTCCCTGTTCCTCGCCTACGGACGGGAGCCTCACAACAATGCCCTGCTGGTGGTGGGGATGATCATCGTGGCGGTGGGCGCAGCCATGATCCGGCGCTCGGTGCGCAGCAAGAGGCGCCGATGACCGAGACTCTTCAGGAAATTGCGGTGTCTTATGGTGTGGGCGCGATCCGTCGGCACATCTTCCTCTGCTCCGATCAGAGCAAACCCAAGTGCTGCGCGCTCGAGACCGGGCTGGAGGCCTGGGACTACCTGAAGCGTAGGCTCGACGAGCTGGGCCTCACGCGGAGCGGGGGGATCTACCGCACCAAAGCCAACTGCCTGCGGATCTGCCAACAGGGGCCGATCGCCGTGGTATATCCCGAGGGAGCATGGTATCACTCGTGTACCCCCGAGGTGCTGGAGAGAATCATCCAGGAGCACCTTATCGGGGGGCGCGTGGTCGAAGACTATCTCATTGTTCAGCAGCCGCTCGAACGAGGAGGAGATGATGCCGGGTAATACATCGGCAGAGATCGTGGCAGGGAGCGGGGCAGCGGATTTCTCCACGCGGGTGGACAACTGGCTCCTGGCCGTGCTGGTGTTCGCCCTGATCATGTCGACCGGCGCGGTGCTGGTGACCGCGACCCGGGATCCCCGCAGTGCGGCGGTAGCCGGAGCGGTCGAAATCGGGGCGATAGCGCTGGTCGTGGCGCTCTCCGTGCCCACCCGCTACACGATCGGAGACCGGGAGTTGGTGATCCGCTCCGGGATGCTGCGCTACCGGATCCCGCTCGAAGCAATCCGCCGGGTATACCCCACGCGCAATCCGCTCTCTGCCCCGGCCTGGTCGCTGGATCGCTTGGGGATCGAGTTCGAGCGCAAGCGAGGGCGCTCCCTGGCGCTCATCTCCCCTGACCGACGCGACGAGTTTCTCGACCTCCTCGCCGAGAGGGCGGGCCTGGAACGGCGCGGAAAGGAACTGCGCCGCGAGTGGCCTTGAGGCGCTTTGGCAGGAAAGGTGTTATCTTCCGCGGCTGGTTCCTCCATTCCACTTGACCGGGAGGTAGCATTGGTGCCGATCGATCTGGCCGCTGAGATGGCCGCGGCGCGCAAGCGCCGCGACGAGAAGACCGCCCGTCTGCTTCGCGAATCGCGAGTGCGGGCGATTCAGTCGGCGATCCGGCCGGGCTCCTCGCGCGCCGAGGTGGAGGAGTGCGCGCGTAGCTTCTATCCGCGCCTGCGCCCCGAGCTGCTTCAGGAGGCGATCGACATCGTCTGCGCCTCTCAGCGCGATGGCTCGGCACGGTGAGGTGACCTCGCGCGGGGTATTGCGGAGCGTGATAGCCTGGACGGGTCGCGCAACGACGGAGCGACCGTTCCGAAGAGCGGGACCCGGCCGAACCCTCTCACCGCATTGGCCGCTGGCAGGCGACCCACGCTCCCGCACGCCCACACCTATGAGCAGTAGAATCGGGCGGCCTCCGGGCTACCGGCAGCCATGGCTGCTGGCGCTGATCGTCAGCGCCTGCGTAAGCCCGTCCTCCTCCGGGCTCCCGGATGGCGAACCCCTGGTCCGCGGCCCGATCGAATCGATCGATCACCGCGCCACCGCCTCGGGAATCCTGGTGCGCGCCGCTCCGGGTTCGCGGGAGATGTGCGGCATCGCGGCCACGGCTGACGAAGAGACGCGCTACCTGCGACAGGAAGCCGACGGTCGGCGGGTCTCGCTCGACCGCTCGGAGCTGGAGGTGGGGGATACCGTGGAGGTCTACGTCACCGGGCCGATCGCCGAGTCCTGTCCTGTGCAGGGCAGGGCCTCGGCGATCGTGCCGGTGTCCAGGGGGTGAAGCCGACGCGAGCGAGCGCTAGGCGTGCGGCGCCCAGGCCTTCTCGCCCTCGGTATAGGGAAGGCACGGGTCGAAGCGCCCGGGTGCTTCCACGTAGCGCATCGCCTGGGTGTAGCCGATCTCTGAGGTGAAGTAGCCCAGCAGTGCCAACTCCTTCATCATCCGGAAGAAGTGCGGAGGAGCGTCGGCACTGATGGCGGCTGCTCCGCCGGCATCCGCGGTTCCCGCTTCCTCCTGGCGCTGATCGGGGAGATAGGCTTCCCCTTCGGCGGAGTCCTGGGCCGCGGCCGGGGCGGGCTCCGATGGTGGCGTGCCCGCACGCCGGTCCATCTCCGCCTTCTGTTCACGGTCGAGCTCCTCCAGGAGCGCAGTGCGCTGCTCGGGAGTCGCCTGCATGAAGCCCACCCCGTGCATCTCCTGGCAGCGCCTCTCGATCTCGCGCATCCCCTCCCGGAAGGCTTGCTGCTCCGGCGGGTAGTAGGTGTCGGTCACCATCAGGGCCATGAACGGTCCCACACCTGCGGCCTTGGCGCCGGGGGTGCTCGTCTCCGGGAGGATCGTTTCGGCGATCTCGTCCAGGAAGGCGATCTCCTCCTCGGTGAACGGCTCCATCTCCGTTGCCACCGCGGCCCCACCCTCGCGATCCTCCCGGCAGCCGGTCAACAGGGCGTTCCCGCCCACCAGTGCCACCCCGCCGAGCAGTGCGGTGACCCGGCGAACCGCTTCGCGGCGATCGATCAGGCTCGGTGTGCCCGGCTCCCTCGGCCGCTCCACGAGCGGCGCCATTCCAGCATCAGACGACATGGTCGGTCCTCGGTTGAGCGTGTTCAGGCTCCGTTCAGCGCTACGGCCGACGGACGGAGGCGAAAGGCAGCGAGGTCACAGGTTCCGGCGCTTCAGCTCGTTCACCGCGTGGTCCACCGCGCGCGCGGTGAGTGCCATGTAGGTGAGCGATGGGTTCTGGCAGGCGGAGGAGACCATGCACGAGCCGTCGGTGACGAAGACGTTCGGGGCATCCCACACCTGGTTGTAGGAGTTCAGCACGGAGGTGCGGGGGTCGCGCCCCATACGAGCCGTACCCATCTCGTGGATCCCCATTCCCGGGTAGTACTCGTTGTCGAACGTCGTCACGTTCTTCACCCCCGCCGCCTCCAGCGACTCAGCCATGTCATTCATCATGTCGCGACGCATCAGGCGCTCGTTCTCACCGATGCCGCAGTCGATGGCGAGGACGGGAAGGCCCCAGGCGTCGGTCTTGCTCTCGTCGATGAAGACCCGGTTGTCGTGGTTGGGGAGCATTTCGCCGAAGGCTGTCGCCCCGATCGTCCACTGTCCGGGCTCCGCCATGGCGTCCTTGAACGCCCCTCCGATCCCGAGCTCGGCCACCGCGCGCTGCCAGCCCTGCCGGCTCGCGCTGCCCTGATAGCCGAAGCCGCGCAGGTACTCACGCTTGTCGCCGTTCAGGTTGCGATAGCGGGGGATGTAGAAGCCGGTCGGGCGCCGGCCATAGTAGTAGCGATCTTCCAAGCCCTCGATCGTTCCCTGGGCGCCGCAGCGGAAGTGATGGTCCATGAGGTTGTGCCCCAGCTCTCCCGAGCTGCTCCCCAGCCCTCCGGGCCAGATGTCCGTGGCCGAGCGCATCAACAGCCAGGTGGAGTTCAGCGTGGAGGCGCAGAGGAAGATCACCGGGGCGCTGTACTCCGTGTACTCGCGATTGACGGCGTCGAGCACGCGCACGCCGGTCGCGCGCTTGCGATCGGGGTCGTAGACGATTTCGGTGACGATGGCGAACGGCCGCAGGGTGAGCCGGCCCGTGGCCATGGCGGCCGGGAGAGTGGACGACTGGGTGCTGAAGTAGGCACCGAAGGGGCAGCCCAGCCAGCACGCGTCGCGGTACTGGCACTGCGTCCGACCGGGGAGCGGCCGGGTGAGGTTGGCGGTCCGGCCCGGGATGATGCGCCGATGGCCGTCGAAGTGCTGGCTCAGGCGCTCCGCCACCAGCTCTTCGCCGCAGTTCAGCGGCATGGGTGGTTGGAACTGCCCGTCTGGGAGCTGCGGCAGGCCTTCGATCGAGCCGGAGATCCCCGCGTGGCGCTCGACGTAGTCGTACCAGGGCGCCAGGTCCGCATAGCGGATGGGCCAGTCGATGGCGATGCCGTCGCGCAGGTTCGCCTCGAAGTCGATGTCGCTCCAGCGATAGCTCTGGCGTCCCCACATCAACGAACGACCGCCTACCTGGTATCCTCGGAACCAGTCGAAGCGACGGATCTCCGTGTACGGGCTGTCCTGGTCGGACGCCCACCAGTCGAGATTCTTCTCGTTGAGCGGATAGTCGCGGCGGAGGACCGGATATGCCTCCTCCATGGCCACCGTGCGGCCGCCGCGATGCGGGTACTCCCAGGGGCCCTTGGTCGCGTTGACGTAGTCCTTGACGTGCTCGACGTTCTTGCCGCGTTCCAGGAGCAGCGTGCGGAGGCCCTTCTCGGTGAGCTCTTTGGCGGCCCAGCCGCCGGAGATACCCGATCCGACCACGATCGCATCGTAGCTCTGCGACTGCATCGATTCCTCCCAGTTGACAGGCGGGACAGCGGTGGGGATCGCGGGGTGTCGCTGGATAGAATCGGCCCGCAAGCTCTGCACCGCCAGGGGGGCCCTACAATGACCCACGGAGGATCACAGAGGTTCTCACGGAGGGCACGGAGGAGTAAATCGCTTGGAGTTGCGGCAGAGCGATCTTTCGTCCTCTGTGTCCCTCCGCGTATCCCCCGTGCCCGCTAATCGACGTCCGGAAGCAGGGTGGCGTGGAGCGCGGTGTAGAGCGCGCCCTCCTCCACCTCCAGCGTCCCGTCCGTCGTCTCGCGGATCCAGCGGGCCACCCCGTATCCGTGCTGCGGCCCGAAGATCAGCGCCATCAGCACCAGCACGTCGAGCGTGCCCTGCAGCAGATCCAGGCTGTCGTCACTCATGTGGAGACTCCCCCTCAAGTGTTGAGGGGAAGGATGAAGGGGCCAGGGTGGGAGTCAAGGATATTCTGGAACTGTGACCACCCGTGATCACGGGTGCCGAACGCGAAACCCGCCCCATCCGAATCCGTAATTGTCCGAGAACTATTCTCTGAGGCGTGGAACCGTGGTCCCCGCTCTCGGTAGGGCCTCTCCACCTCCTGTGCTGCAGACGATCACACATGCAGACCAAACGCGATCTCCCCCTTGAAAACCTTCAAAGCGGCAAGGTCTTAGGTCCGCGTCGACCGGAAGATACCTGGTTCCCGGGCCGATGGATCGGAGGATCGTCGTTGATCGTCGGCCCCCTACTGCTTCTCACCGGCATACTGCTTCGCCTCCGGTTCCATTTCTTCTTTCCCCAGCAGCTCGCGGCGGTGCAGGAGCACCCGACGCTCATGTTCGCGTCGTACTCGATGTTCCTAGCCGGCATCATCCTCCTCTGGCCGGCCGTCGCAACGCTTGCCTGGTTGATCGGGAGAAGCAGGCCTGGGTGGGCAATGTGGGGCGGGACTTTGGCGATGCTGGGTCTCTTCGCTCGCACCTTTCACGCGGGAGTGGACCATCTGGCATTCCAGTTGGTGCATGTGCAGGGATTGGAGGTCGCGACCCAGGCAGTCCGCGATTCCTACGGGGCTAACCACATCGTCAAGACGCTCAATCCTGCGATCATGTTGGGCTGGATCGTCCTGGCGATTGGGGCCTACCGCGCTGGCACGCTCGGGCTGGTTCGGTCTGTCGCCCTGGGGCTGATGGCGTGCCTCATGATGGGCGTCCTGAAGGGAAGTTCGATCGTCTCAGTGATCGCAGCGGGGGGCTCGGCGTAGCGCTCGTACCGCTTGGATTCCAGGTGCTCCGGGAAGGACCGCTCCCGAAACCTGGGACGCTTCTGGGTTGGACATTCCTCGTGGTCGCGGGCGTTGTCGTCATGTACTTCCTCGGCCAAGCGGGATGAAGCGCTCTGCCAGCGCTTGGTGAACCTCGGTTCTCGAGGTCGAGCTGGACGGGCGTACGGAAGGGAGCCAAAGAGTTCACGGAGGATTTCACAGAGGTCACGGAGGAGTTGTGTTTCCCCTGGCCTTTTTCCAGGCGCGAAATGCGGAATCCCGCGCCGACCAGGAGTCAGCGCGGGATTCCCCGCTGTTGTCGTGGATGACAAACTCCCGATCACCCCGCCCGCGGTCGCCCCCTTTCGCGGCGCTTCTCCACCACGCGCAGAGCGGTGCTCCGCGTCTCCCCGCCGCTCCAGGCGCGGCGAGCGAGGGCCGTGGGGGAGAGCCCGGCCGGGCGGCTCGGCGAGCTCCGCTGGTCGAGCACCATGAAGTAGACCAGCTCTTTCCAGCTGGGCGAGAGCCCCACCTGCTCGGCGTACAGCGCAACGGCGTCTGCGATGCTCCGATGGTGCTCGAGCAGGTCGGCGAACTCGTGCGCGTTCTCCACGTGCGCCCAGAAGATCGCGGTCTCGGTGCGCCCGGTGTGGAACTCGACCCACTTGCGCAGCTCCAGGTTCACCCGCCCGCGCAGCCGCCGCCGGATGTGGCGCAGGGTCGAGTCCGGATCCTCCCAGCGCACCTCCCGCTTGGAGTCCGCATCCTCGGTGACCTCGATCGGGCGCGGCAACAGGCGCCGGCCGAGGGCCACGAAGACCTCCTGGGAAAGGTTCGCGGCCTCCATCGAAGTGAGCTTGTGCAGCCGCGCGTAGATATCCAGCGCCCGGCGCGGCTCCATCTCCCCCTCGACGTGCTCCAGCAGCTCCATCGCCTGCTGAAAGTGAACCTCCATCAAGCGCTTGCGCGCGACGGCCGTGGTCAGGTCCAGCTGTCGGCGCAGCGGGACGGGAAGATTTGACGAATGGATGCTTCGGGCCATGCCTCTGGGGAGTGAATCGGGTGGGGAACCTCACCTCGGTTCCGGTCCGGTGCTCGCGCGCCGGCGGGGCGTGTCCACTGAGTATCGGAACCTCCCATCGGATACTTTCGCGGCGGCACCCGACCGAAACCGTCTCCCTGACAAGCGACGGCGCGGGCGGAAGCGAGCCTGGCGACTTTTCGCCCGCCGACCCGCCTCACCCGCGCCACCAGGCCACGCCGCGCCACCCGCCCGCTACGTGCTGATTACGCGCGTGATCGCGCTCCGCTGCTCGCCCGCTGCAGGCTCAACCCGCGTAGGCGCGCCGCAGCTCCCCGATGTCGATCTTCTTCATCTTCAACATTGCTTCCATCGCCCGTTCCGCCCCCGGAGACATGGGGTCTTTCAGCATCTCTCCCATCCCGGTGGGCACCACCTGCCAGGAGACTCCGAAGCGGTCCTTCAGCCAGCCGCACTGCTGGGCAGCGGGATCGCCGCCCGCGGTCAGCCGGTCCCAGTAGTAGTCGATCTCCTCCTGTGTCTCGCACAGGATCTGAAGCGAGATCGCCTCGTTGAAGGTGAAGCTGGGTCCGCCGTTGAGAGCCGTGAACTGCAGGCCATCCAGCTCGAAGTCGACGGTCATGACGCTGCCTGGCTCGCGCCCGTGGATCTCCTGCCCGGCCTTGCCGTAGCGGACGATCTCGCGGATGCGCGAGTTCGGGAAGATGTCGACGTAGTAGTTCGCGGCCTCCTCGGCCTGGTCGGAGAACCAGAGGCATGGTGCGATGCGGCTGGAAACGCTCATGGATGCCTTCCGCGTGAGGGTGGGTTGACGCAGCCGGCCGGCGCGCGCGGCTGTCGTTCATCCACGCGTCGAAGAAGGTGGAAGCATTTCGACATCCATCTGCAGGGAGGCGATGCGGATGGCTGTGCTCCGATCAGGGGCGGGTTTTCAGCGAGGTTTCAGGAAGGGGTGAGCGAGCGTGCAGCATTGCCTCGCTGCTGCGCTGGTCCAGAAGCTTCTCCAGGAACTCGACCTGTTGCTGGAGGCGCTCCACGTCCGCCTGCAACTGGTCGACGGCAGCCTCGAGCTGCTCGATCCTGCCGGGGGCGGGCGGTGCCGGTGGAGACAGCCGCGCCACCTTCGACACGATGCCGGAGAAGCCCGGCAGCGTGGCCACCGTGGTGAGCCCCGGGATCCAGGCGAGTGATTCGACCTCCGGCGGCAGGGGAGCGAGCGCATTCTGCGGCGCGAGCGGCGTCAGCGCGGCGCTGAACCGCACGGCATCCTTCTTCGGAATCCGAATCCGGACCCGTCGCCCGGCGCTCTCCACCAGGATCTGGTAGCTGCGAACGCGCGGTCCGTGCTCCAGACGCGAGATCTGATCGCGGCGCACCTCCACCTGCCGGCGCGCGTAGCGCTCCTGTAGGATACAGAGAAGGCGCTCATCCGTGGCGACCACCAGCCAGCGTCGTGCCGGGCGCAGGCGCGGACGGCGGGAGAGAAGCAGCTTGCCGAGCACGAGCCCGCGAATGCGCTCCTCCGCTTCGAGCACGTGGGGCAGCGTCCGGAACTCGCGCAGCTCCCACCAGTGTTCACCTTCGCCGATCTCTCTGAGCTGCGCGTCGATGGCGCCGCGGTCCACTGGCATCTCTGTCTCTGAAATGGGGCGTCAGACGTGATCTACCGCCGCCTCGACTCCCTCATGCCGGGCGCAGTGCGCGCAGCAGTAGAAGGTTCCGTTCGCCTCGATCCCGTGCCCGGTGATCTTGACGCCGCAGTGGTTGCAGACCGGGGCCAGCTTGTGAATCGCGCACTCGAAGCTGTCGAATACGTGGCGATTCCCGGCGGTGATCACCTCGAAGGAGAGGTAGTAGTCGTTGCCGCAGACCTCACAACTGGCCATGACGACCTCCTGGTAGGGGAGATAACGACGCCGGATCAGGAGTCTGCATTGATCGCACCATAGGGGGCGGCGGTACGGGGTTCGCCGAACCGCAAGATGAATTTCAGTGCGATGCGCGGCAAGCCGCCTCTCCCCAGTAGTCGCTCGACACCATCGCCACGTCACCACTCGACCTGCGCTCGCGCGCCGGCAGAGTTCTGGCGTGAGTCTTGACGCGAGCCGATGGGCGAAATCGAGCTGGATCCGCCGCAGCACGCCGGCTCCGCGGCCATCCGGCCCTCACTCGAAATCAGCGAGGAGGTGCATCGTGCGCTTTTCGCTCCTACTCACCGTGGCCGTGCTGCTGGTGGCGGCGTGCTCTCCTTTCCGCCGGTCCAACCCGAACGACGTGACGGTGTGTGTAATCAACAACACCGTGATGGGAACGCTACGAGTGTGGAGCGACGTCTTCGGTCGCACGCACAACGTGCCGAGCGGTGATCGCCAGTGCAGCCGCGTGGGAAGTGGCGGAGGCGAGGTCCGGCTCTATGCCGAGACGATCGGCGGGGGTATCGAGGGACCAGCCCGTGGAGTCGCAGTCGTGCCCAATCGCCCCGGTGAATGCTGGCTGTGGGACTTCCGGGGGTTCAACGACAACGGCAACCTGGTTCCCTGCGAGTTCGAGCGGAACCGGGATCGCGGCGGAGATCAGAACCAGGAAGGATAGCGCCGGGGTGGAGACGGGCCGCCCTCACTCGGGTGGAGAGAGCGGCTCCTCGGCCACCGGCCAGCCATCCTCCTTCCAGGTGAGCGGCCGGATCTGCAGCTTCGAGCGGCCCTCGTCCTCCGCATCGTAAAAGTGGTGGACGAGGTAGTACTGCTCGCCTTCCTGCAGGATCGAGTTGTGCCCCGGCCCCCGCACCCGTCCCATCGACGAAAGCAGCACCTCTCCCCCGCCGCTCAGCATCGGCTCGCCGCGCTCGTCCTCGTAGGGTCCGGTGATCTGCTTGGAGCGCCCGACCCGGATGTTGTAACTGCTGCGGATGCCGCGGCAACACATGTCGTACGAGGCGAAAAGGTAGTAGTACTCCCCGCGGCGCACGATGAACGGCGCCTCCAGCGCCTGCCGGTTGTTCGGCCCCTGTGTCACCGCCGGCCCCCGACGTGACGCGACCGAATAGAGAGTCGTGTCCGTCTCTGAGAGCAGGCCGGTCGTCGGGTCGACCCGGCGCATCTTGATCCCGCCCCAGAACGATCCCCAGCTCAGCCACGGTTGACCGTCCGCGTCGAGCGCAAGGTTGGGATCGATCGCGTTGAAGGTGCTCACGCCGGGCTCGGAGGTCACCACCGGGCCGTGGTTCTCCCAGCGATAACGCGGGTCCAGCGGATCGAGCGTCACGTTGGTCGCCAGACCGATCGCCGAGCGCTGGCTACCGAAGCTGGAGACCGAGTAGTAGAGATGGTAGCGATCGTTGAAGTAGGAGATGTCGGGCGCCCAGAGGCTGCCGCGTGACTCGGGAACGACCTCGCGGATCCACGCTGGCGCCTCCTGGAACACCCGACCGGCGTCCTCCCACGTCACGAGGTCCTCGGACCGCTTGATGGGAATGCCCCGCCCGGTCGAGAAGATGTAGTAGGTGTCGCCCGCCTTGATGATGGCGGGATCGTGCACCCGAATGTCGCCCCGCTGGGCCGCGAGGGGCGCCGCTCCGGCGGAGGAGAGCAGGACCAGCGCTGCCAGAATCGACCACACACTCGCGCGTGAGGCCGAACACAGGCGCGGCCTCATACGCCCTCCCGCCCCCTCGACCGCGGCGCGGGCGTCCCCGCCTCTGGAGCGCCGCCCTGGCGCCGGTGCCACTCCTCGCGAAAGAGATCGAAGTGATAGCTCTGCATGGGGTGTTCGCGGATGAAATCCTCGTTCAGCTCCACTCCCAACCCGGGCCCGCCGGGAATCGGGAAGTAGCCGTCCACCACTTCGGGGTAGCCCGGCCCGGTGGCCGCCTGCTTCACCCACGGATCGACGAAGTCGTTGAAGTGCTCCTGGATGCGGAAGTTGGTAGTACAGGCGGCAAGGTGCAGGCAGGCGGCGGTGCTCAGAGGTCCGCCCACGTTATGAGGCGCGAAGGTGACGTAGTGGGCCTCCGCCATCGCCGCGATCTTCTTCCCCTCCAGTAGCCCGCACGACTGGGTGATGTCAGTCTGCAAAACGTCCACGCAGCCCCGCTCGAGCAGGTCCCTGACCTCGTAGCGGGTGTGGACGCGCTCCCCCGTGGCGATAGGGATGCGGATCTTCCTCGCCGCCCTGGCGAGCGCGTCGGCGTTGTCGGGAGGCACGGGCTCCTCGATCCAGCTCGGCTCGAAGGGGGCGAGCTGGCGGGCAATGGAGGCGGCCGCCGCCGGGCTGAAGCGTCCGTGCATCTCGATCAGGATCTCCACGTCCGGCCCCACCGCATCCCGCACCGCCTCCACCAGCGAGGTCGCCAGCCGCGCCTCCCGGCGCTCCAGCTCGTAGAAGCCGGCGCCGAAGGGGTCGAGCTTCAGCGCGCGATAGCCCCGCTCCACCACGCGCTGGGCTGCCGCGTGGAACTCCTCCGGGGTCCTCTCGACCGTATACCAGCCGTTCGCGTAGGCCTTGATGCGGTCGCGGACGGCGCCTCCGAGGAGGCGATATACCGGCTGGCCGAGCGCTTTACCCATGAGATCCCAGCAGGCCATCTCCACCAGGGCGATCCCCATTCCGGCGATGTCGGCGACGCGGGCGAAATCCCCGTGAAACATGCGGTGAACGAGCCGCTCCACGTCAAAAGGATCGCTGCCGATCACGTAGCGTCCGCTCGCGGCCGCCAGGTAGGCGAGCACCGCTTCGGTGCGGTTCACGCTGCGCGCTTCGGAGACTCCCGTGAGGCCTTCGTCGGTCTCCAGCTTCAGGAACACGAGGTTTCGCCAGGGGGTGCCGAGCACCAGGGGAACCACGTTCGTGATGATCATGAGGCGACGGTTGGAGGTTGCGATCCCCGGGAAGGGCGGCGTGGACGACAACAGACTACGTCCGGAAGGTGACGATCGCGTGCCCATGAAAAGGAACCGCCGGACAAGCTGAACTTGCAGCGGCCACGCCGCCAGCGCTATCGTGCGGGCGCGGCGCCTCTCCCACACGGGCGCCTCGTTCGTCATCCACTCCGCTTACCCACCAGAATGAGGACCACCGTGCAGCAAGTCAGCCGCAAGGCACGGTTCGGCGTACGCGCCGGCGCCGGGCTCTTTCTGAGCTTTCTCCTGGGCACTGCCTGTACCGGCTCCGATGCGGAGCGGCAGGGAATGGCCCCGGTCGAGGAGGTCCCACCCTTCGAAGCCTCCGTGGTCACCCTCGATTCCCCCCAGGCCGCGCAGGCGGCCGCCGCAGCGGAACAGGCGGTGAACGCACAGGTGGCCGACGGACTGGAGCTGAGCCTCTGGGCGTCCGAGCAGCTCATTGCCGATCCGATCGCCATCTCCATCGATAGTCTGGGACGAGCCTTCGTGACCCGGACGAGCCGCACGGATCAGGCGGAGATCGATATCCGCGGGCACCAGGACTGGATGGTGGAGTCGATCACCTTCACCGATGTCGAGGACAAGCGCCGGTTCTACATGCGCGAGCTCGCGCCCGAGCGCAGCGCGGAGAACGAGTGGCTCGAGGACTACAACGGCGACGGGTCGCGGGATTGGCGCGATCTCACCGTCCACAAGGAGAGCGTCTACCGCCTCGAGGACCGCAACGGAGACGGCGTCGCCGACTTCTCCCAGAAGGTCATCGAGGGCTTCAACGACGTGATCTCCGACGTCGCGCATGGCATCCTCGCCTACGACGACCAGCTCATCCTCACCCTCTCGCCCGACATCTGGCGCCTGCGCGACGAGGACGGCGACGGGGTGATGGATACCCGACAATCCATCGCCCACGGTTCGGGTATTCACATCGGCTTCGGTGGCCACGGCCTCTCGAGCCCGGTGATCGGCCCGGACGGCAGGCTCTACTGGAAGATGGGCGACCTCGGCCTCAGCTACACCACTCCGGAGGGGGAACGCCTCGTCAACACCAACAGCGGCGCCATCATCCGGGCGGAGCCCGACGGCAGCAACATGGAGCTGTTTGCGACCGGGCTGCGCAACCCGCAGGAGTTCGCCTTCGACAAGTACGGCAACCTCATCTCGGTGGACAATGACGGCGATCACCCGGGTGAGTCGGAGCGGGTGGTCTACATCACCCAGGGCTCCGACGCCGGCTGGCGGATCAACTGGCAGTTCGGTAAGTACGTCGATCCGGACAACAACACCTACAAGGTCTGGATGGACGAGGGGCTGTACCGCCCGCGTTTCGAGGGCCAGGCGGCCTACATCACCCCGCCCATCGCCTCGTATCATCCGGGTCCGTCGGGCTTCGCCTACAACCCGGGTACGGCGCTGAGCGACGAGTGGGATGACCACTTCTTCGTCACCATCTTCCCGGGCTCGCCCAGCAACGCCCGCGTCAACGGCTTCACGCTGGAGCCGAAGGGGGCCGGCTTTGAGCTCGGCGAGGACAAAGAGGTGGTGCGCGGCGTCCTCTCTGTCGGCATCAATTTCGGGCCCGACGGCGCCCTCTATCTGACGGACTGGACCAACGGGTGGGCGCCGAATGACAGCGGCCGCGTCTGGAAGCTGGATACCCCGGCCACCGCGAATTCGGAGATTCGCCGGCAGACGCAGCAGCTCATCGCCGAGCCGTTCACCGACCGGCCAACCAACGAGCTGGTGCAGCTCCTCGAGCACGAGGATATGCGGGTGCGCCTGAAGGCCCAGTTCCACCTGGTGGACCGCGGCGCGGCGGAGGAGCTGCTCGCAGTGGCGAACGAGTCGGACAACCAGCTCGCCCGCATCCACGCCCTGTGGGGCATCGGACAGCTCTCCCGTCGCGATTTGTCGCACGCGCAGAAGCTCGTGCCTTTCCTGCAGGACGACGACGGGGAGATACGGGCCCAGGCGGCCAAGCTGTTGGGAGACGTCCGCTATGCGGAGGCCGCAGACCAGCTCGTCGCCCTGCTCGCCGACCCGGCACCGCGCGCCCGGTTCTTTGCCGCGGAGGCGCTGGGGCGCATCGGTTACCGCCCGGCGGTGCAGCCCATCGTGCAGATGCTCGCCGAGAATGACGGCGAGGACGTCTACCTCCGCCAGGCCGGCGCGACCGCCCTGGCGCGCATCGGTGACGCGAATGCGCTCGCGGCACTGGCGGACCATCCGTCGCGCGCGGTGAGGGTGGCGGCGGTCATCGCCCTGCGGCGGATGAAGGATCCTGCGATCGCCCGCTTCATGCAGGACGAGGATGAGTACGTGGTCACGGAGGCGGCGCGGGCGATCAACGACGACGGCGGCATCGAGGGGGCGCTCCCGGCGCTGGCCGCCGCGCTAGAGGAAACCCGGTTCACCAGCGAGCCGCTCCTGCGGCGGGCGATCAACGCCAACCTGCGGTTGGGCAGCGCCGAGGCCGCCCAGCGCGTCGCCGACTACGCCCTGCGGACAGACGCGCCGGACTCCCTCCGCGCCGAGGCGGTGGCGGTGCTCGGTGTCTGGCCCGCCCCGTCGATCCTCGACCGGGTAGACGGCTATCACATCGGTGCGGTGCAGCGGGACACCTCCATCGCGCGCGATGCCCTCACCCGCCTGATCGAGCCGCTCTTCGATTCCGGCAACGCCGTGATCGAGGTGGCGCTCGCCGAAGCGATCGGCCGCCTGGGGGTGATCGAGGCGGCCCCGCAGCTGCTGACCAAGGCGCAGTCCGGAGAGACACTCGAAGTCCGGATCGCCGCCATCGAGGCGCTGCAGCGGCTGGGAGATCCGCGGCTCGGCGACGCCGTTCGCACGGCGCTGACGGACGAGGAGACGCGCGTCCGGATGGCCGCGCTGACCGCTCTGACCGAGGCGAACCTCCCTGAGGATACCAAGGTGGAGCTGCTCACCTCGGTGGTACGCGAGGGGGGCGTTGCGGAGAAGCAGGCGGCGCTCGCGGCGCTCGGCGAGCTCGAGGGGGAGAGCGCCCGAGAGGCGCTCACACAGCTCGTCAACGATCTGATCGCGGGCCGGGTGGACCCGGGGATCCAGCTCGACGTGGCCGAGGCAGCTCGGGCGACCGGGCACCAGCCCTTGATCGCGCAGTTGGACCAGTACGACGCCGAGCGAAAGGCGAGCGGCGATCCGCTCGTCGAATACGGGGACGCGTTGCACGGCGGGGATGCCCGCGCGGGCCAGCGGGTCGTCTTCCAGAATCCCGCTGCGCAGTGTACCCGTTGCCACAGCATCACCGGCAACGCGGCGGGGGCTAACGTCGGACCCCCGTTGCGCGGGGTGGCCTCCAGGCTGAGCCGGCAGCAGCTGCTCGAGGCGCTCGTTGCTCCGAGTGCGAGGATCGCTCCCGGGTTCGGCACGGAGGGCTCGCCTTCCGCGATGCCTCCGATGGGCCAGATCCTCACCCGGCGCGAGATCCGCGACGTGGTGGAGTTCCTGAGCCAGCTTCAATAGCGCGGGGCAGCGTTGCTGGCACCAGGAGTAAATCGCGAAGCCCCGGCGGGCACCCGCCGGGGCTTCGAATCGCCAGTGCCGCTGGCGTTTGGACGGGTCAATCCCGTCGACGCCAACTCTCTTCTTCGCGCTCCGCCAGCAAGTCCTCCAGCGCGGCGATATCTTCCTGCCACAGGTATTTGAGACGGGGATGTAAGCGGGTGTATTCCTGCAGCCCGCGGAGGAGGCAATGAAGGTCCACCCCTTCGAAATCCTCCCGGAAAGCTTCGAGCAGAGCCTCCTGGCGACCTTTGATCCAGAGGATCTCGCCGTCGTGCATGCGCATGCCGATGGCTTCACCGTCGGTGATGTACTCGACGGCGTTTCGCCACGGCATGACGTCGCGCACTTTGAGTCCGTTCGGAAGTCTGCGGGGGAGGTAGAAGCGATCGGGGAGGCGGATCCTGCGAATCCGGCGGTTCCTCCCGACCTCGAGGGGGTTGGATACCGTGGGCGTGCTCATCGGCTCCTCCGTACGGCTTCCCGGATCGCCACGGCGACTCGGCATCGCCGATCGGCGTATCGGGGAAGGGGTGGATGGGTGGACGGTAAGCATCATCTCCTGGACACGGTTCTCGCGGGACGGCCCAAGTCTGCGACCGTCCTGAGCTTCCACAGCCTATGGCAAGTTGGGCGCCACTGGAGGTGAAGTGCTCGCCGACGGCGTCGCGCCATCGTATCCTATCGGCTATTCCGAGTGATCTGCGCCCGGGTGTCTCCGTCCGAAGGGCGAAGCCCCCAGCTTCAGCGGAGGCGCCCGCGTGATCTGCTCCCCATCTCCTTCCGGGAACGTCCTATGGCTCCAATCCAGCGAATCACGATGGTTCTGACTCTCCTCGCGGCGCTCTGCTCGGCGACCCCTCTGAGAGGTCAGGAGCCCGCCCGCGATCAGGACGCGGAAGCCCGCGCACGGCAGGAAAGGCTGCTGAACGACTGGGCGAACCTCGCGCGTTATCGAGAGGAGAACGCGGCTCTGGGGGATCCGAAGCCGGGAGAGCAGCGGGTGGTCTTCATCGGGAACTCGATCACCGAGGGGTGGGCCCGCTACTTCGACGAGCAGTTCCCCGGCAAGCCCTACATCGGACGGGGGATCGGCGGTCAGACCACGCCGCAGATGCTGGTGCGCTTCCGCCAGGACGTGATCGACCTGAAGCCCGCGGTGGTGGTCATTCTCGCGGGGACGAACGACATCGCGGGGAACACGGGCCCATCCACCCCGGAGATGATCCAGGGGAACCTGGCTTCCATGGCGGAGCTTGCCCGTGCCCACGGGATCGAGGTGGTCCTCTCCTCCATCCTGCCCGCCTCCGACTATCCCTGGCGTCCCGGCCTGAACCCCGGCCCGAAGATCGTGGCCATCAACGAGTGGCTGAAGCAGTACGCGGAGGAGAACGACTTCGTCTACCTGGACTACCATTCCGCCATGGTCAACGACGAGCTCGGCCTTTCCCCGGAGCTAGCGCGGGACGGGGTGCACCCGACCGAGGCCGGCTACCAGATCATGGCGCGGCTCGCTGAGGAAGCCATCGCCAAGGCACTCGCCAAGCGCGCAGGTCGGTCGCAGTAACGGTTGCGGTTCGGGAGCTACGCGGGCGCATGGGGCGTCTGCGGCTGTCTCATCGGCAGACGAGGGGGGCCGGGTACCGGATCATCGTCGCGTCCGGCCGGTATGTGGATGGGTAGAAAGAGGATGGGCCGGCCGAGGCGCCGGCCGTGGTGAACCGCAACGTCAGAGAATGATCGTGATCCCTTGTTTCCGGCAATCGATGCGAGCGCTGCGCCCTTTTTGTGCCGCTCTGCTGTTGCCAGCGGTGCTCATCGGCTGCCGGGATCGTTCGCGTGTGGCCCAAGCCGGCGGCGAAGCGCCGGAAGAGAGCCGCTTCACCCGCACCTTCGTGGCGGAGGGGCTCGACGAGCCGATGGCGATGGATTTCGATGCGGACGGCCGGGTCTACGTCATCGAGCGCACCGGGGGGTTGCGGCGGATCGACCCCGAGACGGGGGAGAACGTCACCCTCGGCAAGATTCCCGTCTTCACGGACGGTGAGGGCGGGTTGCTGGGAATCCTGCTCGACCGCGACTTCGAGCGGACCCGGCGGCTCTTCCTCTACTACACGGCGGCCGGCGACGAGCGCATCGCCCGCCTTTCCCGGTTCAATCTTGGCCCCGACGGAATGCTCGATCCGAGCTCGGAGAAGGTGTTGCTGAGCTGGGAGCACGATGTCGCCTCGCACATGGGCGGGGGGATGGCCTGGGAGCCGGGAACCGGGAATCTCCTGCTGGCAGTCGGCGAGAACTCCATCCCCACCCAGTACACACCCATCCACTGGACGGAGCCGGGCGGGCGCCGCGAGGACTCACAGCGCACCGCCGCCAACACCAACGACCTCAGAGGCAAGATCCTCCGCATCCACCCGGAGGAGGACGGCAGCTACACGATCCCGGAGGGCAACCTATTTCCGCCGGGCACGCCCGGAACTCGTCCGGAGATCTATACCATGGGGAACCGCAATCCGTGGCGGATCTCCTTCGACTCGGAGCGCGGGTCGCTTCACTGGGGCGAGATCGGACCCGACGCTGGGCGCGATTCGGCAGGAATTGGCCCGCGGGGCTACGACGAGTTCAACGTGGCCACCGGACCGGGCAATTTCGGGTGGCCGTACTTCATCGGGTACAACCTCGCCTACAACAGCTACGATCGAGAGACGGGCACCTACGGCCCCCCTTTCGATCCCGAGCATCCGCAGAACCTCTCGCCCAACAATACCGGGCTGCGAGACCTTCCGCCGGCGCAACCGGCGGTTCTCGCTTACCCGTACGCGGTCTCGGAGGAGTTTCCGCAACTCAGCAGCGGCGGACGGGCGGCCGTGGGCGGACCGGTGTTCCGCAAGGCGGACTTCGCCGATGCTCCGCGCCCGTTCCCCGACTACTACGAGGGCGGCTGGTTCGTAGTGGACTTCGTCCGCAACTGGATCATGGTCCTGCGGCTGAACGACGAGCTGACGCGGGTGGTCTCGATGGAGCGCTTCCTGCCCCGGGAGCGCTACAACATGCCCATCGACATGCGCTTCTCGCCGCTGGGCGACCTGTACGTGCTGGAGTACGGGGCGGCTCCGAGCGGTCGACTTTCCCGCATCTCCTACAATGCCGGGAATCGTCCACCGGTCGTGACGCTGGCGGCGGATCGCACGGCGGGCGCCGTTCCGCTGCGGGTGGCGTTGTCCACGGCGGGCACCGTTGACCCCGATGGCGACGAGCTCTCGTTTGACTGGGAGCTGACCGCTCCGGGTACGGCTTCCGGCGCTTCGCCCTCCCTGCGCGGCGAGCGTCCGGAGCTGACCCTCACGGAGCCCGGCGAGTACCGCGTGCGCCTCGTTGGCACGGACCCGGGGGGAGCGAGCGACACCGCCTCGCTGGTGATCCTGGCGGGCAACGAGCCGCCCTCGGTGGACCTGACGATCACCGCCGGGAACCGCAGCTTCTACTTCGTCGGCGATACGATCGCTTACACCGTCGACGTCGCGGACCAGGAGGATGGGTCCCTCAGCCAGGGCGGGATCGCGGCGGCGGCGGTCGACGTGACGCTGGAGTTCCTGCCCTCGGGGATCAGTGGCGAGGATCTCGAAGGGATCGACAGCGTGCCGGCCACGGTATCGATGCGGAAGGCGCGGGCCGAGGGGATCATGGCGGGGAGTGACTGCGCTGCCTGTCACAGCGTGGACGCGCCTCTGGTCGGCCCCGCGTTCGGCCAGGTGGCCGAGCGTTACCGCGAGGATCCCCAGGCGATTCCGTATCTGACGCAGAAGATCATCGCCGGAGGGAGCGGGGTCTGGGGGGATGTGCCCATGCCCGCCCACCCGGGGCTGAGCACGGCGCAGGCTCGAACGCTTGCGGAGTACGTGCTCTCCCTGGGCGACGAAGCCTCGGGGCCGCTGCCAATTCCGCCGAGGGGGTCGGTCGTGCTCGATCCGGGTGAGCCCGCCCGTCCGGGCTCGGCCTACCTCCTGCGCGCGAGCTATACCGATCAGGGTGCGCCCGGTGCGGCGCCGATCCGGGAGGCGCAGACGATCCTGCTCCGCTATCCGCGCTTCGCGCCGGAAGAAGCGGATTCGATATCCGAGGGGACCTCCTTCACACCGTCGACCAACGACCCTGGCTTCATCATCAATGCCGACGGGGCGCACCTTGGTTTCCGCGGGGTCGATCTGGAGGGGATCGGAGCGATCGAGGTCGGGGCGCTGACCCGCTTCTACACCTGGTCGCACTTCATTGGCGGGAGCATGGAGGTGCGGCTCGACGCCGTCGACGGATCGCTCATCGGTGGCCCGGTGGAGCTCGTGCCGCCGCCGCCGCCGGCACCGAGAGGGGATCCGGGGCAGGCTGCGCCGTCCGCGGGGATGGTGCTCGGCGCTGACCTGGAGCCGCCGACCCGCATCCCCATCCGGGCCACGACGGGATTGCACGACGTCTACATCGTCTTCCGCAATCCTGACGCACGGGAAACCGACGCCCTCATGCTGCTCCGTTCGATTGAGTTCCTCAGGGGAGAGCCGGGCCAGTGAGTGTTCTGCGCCGGTTCACCCGTTGCTTCCGTAGCGCCGGCGCGGGCGAACGCGCCACGCGGGCTGTTGGACGAGCGGTCCGGGGCTGTAGATGCGCCGCCCGGACGGGTGCGAGGGCAACCGCGATCGTTACCATCTGCTGGAGCGCCGGCCTCGCCGCGTGCGCTCCGTCGGTCCGCCCGCCTGCGTCGGCCCCGCCGGGATTCGTTTCGCTTTTCGACGGGCGCACCCTGAACGGCTGGCACGTCAGCCGGACCTCTCACCAGGGCACCACCCCCGACGTGCGGGTCGAGGACGGAGCGATTGTCCTGCGGCAGAACCCCTACGGCCAGGGGGGCGTGCTGCTGACGGACCGCGAGTACGGCGATTTCGAGCTGTACCTGGAGGTCCTCCCGGATCGGGGCACCAACGGCGGCATCTTCTTCCGCTCCACGGAGAGCGGCTCGGCGTACCAGATCGAGGTGGAGGGCGCCGGCCTCGGCGGAACCGGCAACCTGCTGGGGGAGATGCTGAGGGTGACCACCGACGCCCGGGCGGAACGGCTGAGGGAGGTGTGGAAGGAGGGGAGCTGGAACTCCTTCCGCCTGCGCGTCCAGGGCGAAGTCCCCAGGATCACCCTCTGGGTGAACGAGACGTTGATGTGGGACGTGGTGGCGGAGCGAAACGACCACGTCGTCGGGGCGCGTGAGGGGCACATCGGGCTGCAGGTGCACTGGAGCAGCACCTACTCGCCGGTGCCTGGTGGAAGCTGCTGCGAGCGCTCGTGGCGCCCGGGCGCGGCGCACCGCTACCGCAACGTCTGGATCCGCGAGCTGCCATGATCGGTCGGTCGCTTCTCGCTGCGCTCTTTTTGATTCTCCTGGTCGTCGCGAACGGAGCCGGCCAGGAGCGAGTGGTGACCAACCAGCTCGGCATGGAGTTCGTGCGGATCGAGCCGGGGAGCATGGTCGTTGGGCGCTTTCAACCCACCTGCGCGGAGCCGGACCCGCAGGCGGATGCGGATCCGCGCACCGCGTGGACCGAGCAGGACTATCGCCGTTGTCGGGAGATCGTGAACCGTCAGGCATCGCCAGGATTCACGGTAACGATCCAGGAGCCTTTCTACATCGGCCGCTATGAAGTGACGCAGGACGAGTGGCGGCAGGTGATGGGGTCGAATCCCTCCTTCTTCCAGGGCGATCGGATAGAGGGAGGCTCCGGCAGGCACCCGGTGGAGAGCGTGACCTGGGAGGAGGCGCTCGCCTTCGCCAAGCGCCTCAGCGAGCTCGATCCCGAGGCCGACTACCGGCTTCCCACCGAATTCGAGTGGGAATACGCGGCCCGCGCCGGGATGGATCGCGAGCCAAGCTGGGAGGAGATCCGGGCGAGTGCCTGGATCGGCCTGGTCGACAAGGGGACTACGCAACCGGTGGGCGGGAAGGCACCGAATGCCTGGGGGCTGTACGACATGCTCGGCAACGTCTGGGAATGGGTGGCGGACTTCTACAACGGTAGAGTCTTCCCCGACCCGGAGCCGCCAACGGAAGGTGCCACCCACGTGCTGCGGGGCGGCAGCTTCCTCTCCGACGTGAAGAACGCCACCTGGTTCACGCACGCCGGAGGTCCTGGTAACGGCTTCGACGTCGGTCTCCGCCTCGTCCGCGAGGCCCACTGACGCACCCGATCGCCACTGGCCTGCTCTGGATACGGCGTGTCCGCTCTGGACAACGACCGCCGCTCGTCCCAACCTAACGTGGCCTTCCGAACGCCTCATCGGAAGCTACTCCCCCTTTTCCTGAAGCCCGTCAGAAGCCGATGAGACTTCCGTCCCTATCTGCCGGCCGCTTTCTGCTGGCCGCGATTCTCGTTCTCCTGCTCGGCTGCGATCGCTCTCGGGCCGAGCCCCGTGTTCTCGTCTTCGGCTCCCCTGATGCGGGGACGCGTGAGATGGTTGGCGTGCTCGCGGAGGAGGCGAGTCGCAACGACGTGGAGCTGCGGATGAGCAGCGATCCGGCGGTGGTCACGGAAGACAGCCTGGCCCTCTATCGCGGCTTCGTCCTCCTGAACACCTCGGCCGACGAGCTGACCCATCGTGCGCAGGCTGACCTGCGCCGCTTCATCGAGGCTGGCGGCGGGTTCCTGTTCATCGGAGCGAAGCCGGCTCGCACCTGGCCGTGGCTGGACTCGATTGCCGCGGGCCCCGAGGGTCCGGTGGAAGCCGCGGAAAACGTGTATCTGATCCGTTCTGGTACGCAGCCAGAGGACTGGCAGGACCAGGGCTTCCTCGAGCGCCTGAGGGAGGGCTTCGCGCTGGCCGCCGGCGGCGAACCGCGCTATGGACGAATCGAGTCCGAGCGTGTGCCTGACGCCAGCCGCTTCGAGCAGCAGATTCTGGTGGAGGGAACGCTGAACGAGCCGACGGAGCTCGCCGTCGCCTCCGACGGACGGGTGTTCTTCACCGAGCGGCAGGGCGCGCTGAAGCTGTACGATCCGGCAACCGGCAGTGACCGGGTGATCCACCAGTTCGACGTCTTCACCGAGGAGGAGAACGGGCTGATCGGGATCACCCTGGATCCGAACTTCGACAGCAACGGTTGGATCTACATCACCCGCACGGTGGGCGATACGCTCGACGCCCGTCATCGGGTGGCGCGCTTTACCTTCGACGGCCAAGCCATCGGCGACGAGCGCGTGCTCCTCGAGGTGCCCATCGACCGCGGTTGCTGTCACACCGGCGGGTCGATGACCTTCGACGGTCACGGCAACCTGCTCGTCTCCTTCGGCGACAACTCGAACCCCTTCGCCACCTCCTACGCCCCTCTCGACGACCGGCCCGGTCGGGAGCTGTGGGACGCGCGCCGGTCCAGCGCGAACACGCAGGACCTTCGCGGTAAGATCATCCGCATTCGCCCGCAACCGGACGGGACGTACACGATCCCTGAGGGGAACCTCTTCACGGATCCGGAACAGGGGCGCCCCGAGATCTACACCATGGGGCACCGAAACCCGTACCGGATCAGCTACGACCCGGTGCGTGATTACCTCTTCTGGGGGGATGTGGGACCGGACGCGCGAGCCGACAGCACCACCGGCCCGATGGGTTACGACGAGGTGAATCGTGCGCGGGAGGCAGGGAACTTCGGCTGGCCTCTGTTCATCGCCGACAACAAGGCCTACCACGATCGTGATTTCGCTACGGGTACGGTGGGCGAGCCTTTCGATCCTGCGCGGCCGATCAACGACTCCCGCAACAACACGGGAGCGCGCGTGCTTCCCCCCGCGCAGCCGGCGATGATCTACTACCCTTACGAGCGGAGCGAGGAGTTTCCCCGCGTCGGGGAAGGGGGAAGGACCGCGATGGCCGGTCCCCTGTACCGGACGGCTCCGTTCGGCGATTCCGACGTGCGCCTGCCCGACTACTACGACGGCAAGTTCATCCACTACGACTGGATCCGTGGGTGGATGATGGCCACCACGCTGGACGAGAACGGCGACTACGTCTCCATGGAGCCGTTTCTCGAGCACCTGACCTTCGATCACCCCATGGATCTGGAGGTCGGTCCGGACGGCTCGCTGTACCTGCTCGAGTACGGGCCGCTCTGGTTCGCGCCGAATCCCGCGGCGCGGCTGAGCCGCATCGTCTACCACCGTGACAACCGGCCGCCGCGGGCGGTGATCTCCGCCAGTCCCGCGGAGGGCGCCGCTCCGCTCGAGGTGACCCTTTCCGCGGAGGGCTCCGCCGATCCGGACGAGGACGACCGGCTGGAGTACCGCTGGCTCTTCGCCGACGGTAGCTCTCTCACCGGGCAGTCGATCACGCGCACCTTCGAGCAGGCCGGCGAGCACGTCGTGCAGCTCGTCGTCTCCGACGGCTCCGGTGCCGCGGACACCGCGGCGACTACCGTGACGGTCGGCAACGACCCGCCGGTCCTGACGATCGACCTCGAGGGCAATCGGTCCTTCTTCTGGAATGCCGCCACGCGCAACTACCATGTCTCGGTTCGGGACACGGAAGATGGCACGCTGGGGGAGGGAGCGGACCCGACGCGCCTGCGGGTTGCTCTTGAGTTCCAGCCGGGAATCCCGCTCGCCGCCGAGCCTGTCGGCCATCAGACCGAGCAGACTCCGGCCGGATTGGCCTACATCCAGCAAAGTGACTGCAGCGGGTGCCACGGGATCAACGAGGCCTCCGTGGGCCCGAGCTTCCGTCGAGTCGCCGAGCGCTACGCTGGCGCGGACACTGCAGCAGAGCGCCTCGTCCGCAAGATCATCGAGGGAGGGAGCGGGGTCTGGGGAGACCAGGTGATGCCTGCCCACCCGGATATGAGCGAGGACGTGGCGGCCGAGATCGTCCGCTACATCTTCTCCCTGGTTGCTCCGGGAGAGACCCTGCCGACGGAAGGAATGCTGACGCTCAACCGGCACCAGCCGGGAGAGACCGGGGCCTACGTGCTCACGGCGACCTACGTCGATGGCGGGGCGAGTGGAGCGCCCCCGCTGGAGGCGCGGCAACAGGTGGTGCTTCATGCCCCCGTGATTCGCGCCACGGATGTGGCAGACCGGTGGGGGATGCTGGCTCCGGCGGATTCGGCCAACGCGGCCGAGGGAAGCCCGCTGGCCGTGGTGGCGGACGGAGCGTACCTCCACCTCGGCGCGCTCGACCTCACTGGCGTGGCCCAGTTGGTGGTGACGCTGGAGGAGGTGAGCGGCGAAATCACCCTCGAGCTCCGCGCCGGAGCTCCTGATGGCGAGAGGATTGCGACAGGATCGGTGACGGCACCGTCTATGGCGGCACCGGTCGAGGCGCCTCTGACGCTAGCCGCCGAAGGTGAGCACGACCTCTATCTCGTTGTACGCACGCAGGATCCGCTGGTTGGTCCCTGGTCACCTGCGGCGCGCATTCGATCGCTTCGCTTCGATCAGCGCGGGACCGGCGGGGCCGCGGGAACGGAGGCCGAATGAGGTTTTGAGCTCGAGCTCAGGCATCCGTACCCAAAACCCGATCCGTCAATAGAGCAGTAGACGCGTCCGAGTCTGTCATCGCCGGCTGAAGCCGAGCCGGTCGCCCGGTCATCAACAGCGGAGGTGCACATGCCGAGTGGACAGCTCAAGCAGGCTCTTGGACAGCTCTTCGGTAGAGGCGCCGCGGGGGTGGCGATGCCCACGCCGATGAATCGGGCGGAGGTGGAGGCGGCGGTCGGAGAGAAGCGGAGCCTCGCCGGTGTGGATCTGAGCGGCGTCGACCTCACCGGCCTCTCCCTGGCAGGTATGGATCTGCAGGGGACGAACCTCCAGGGAGCCAACCTGCGAGGGGTGGTCCTGAGCGGTGCGAACCTCAGCGACACGCGGCTCTCCGGGGTCGATCTGACGGGCGCCAACCTCGCCGGCGCGAACCTCACGGACGCTAACTGCCTCCGCACCGGGGCGAACCCGGATCAACCGGTGGTGTTACGTGAGGCCAATCTGGTTGGGGCGGTGATGCTCGGCTCCAACCTTGCGCACGCGGATCTCTCCGGGGCCAACCTGGAGGGCGCCGTCCTCAGGGAGGCGAACTTCAACGCCGCCGACTTCACGGGCGCCCGGCTGGTCAATGCGAACCTCGATGGGGTCAATCTACGCCGCGCGCGGCTCGAGGGCGCGGACCTGACCGGCGCCGATCTCTCCACCGCCGACCTGACCCGCGCTGCCTGCGCGCGCGCATCCTTCGCGGGGGCTACGCTGCGGCGCGCCAGTCTCGCCGAGGCCGACCTGCAGGACTGCGACTTCACCGGGGCAAACCTGACGGAGACCGACCTGGAGCGTAGCGATCTCCGCCGCGCGCGGGTTCGGGACGCGACCGTGCTGCGGGCCGACTTCGACGACGCGAAATTGGAGGATGCGGATCTATCCGGTCTCGATACGAGCACCGCATACAACCTGAACGGGTAGGCGGGTCAGACCGCGGTGAGGAAGTCGGGCGCTCAGCCCCGACCAACGTCGCACCGACCCCGCCTGTAGAAGACAGGGCCGCCCCTCCGGCGAGGGGCGGCCTTTTTAGGGAGGCGCAGTGCGTCCGCGCGTCCCGGCGTACACCCGCACTTCGATCTGGTATGTTGAAGAAACCGTCCTACGTCCTGCTGCTCCTCTCGGCGAGCCTGTCGCTCGCTGCCTTTGCCTGGTCCACGCCGCGCACGACCACGGCTGTGCCTCGAGCTGTGATCGAGTCTCACGCCGCGGCGGCACCCATACGGCTGACGGTGGCTCCCAGCGGCAACGTGGCTCGCTATCGCGTGCGGGAGCAGCTCGTGGGGCGAGATCTACCCAACGACGCCGTTGGCGAGACCAGCAAGGTGAGCGGCGCCATCGTAATCGACGAGTCCGGGAAGATCGTGCGCGAGGAGTCGCGGATCGTGGTGGACGTGACGGCGCTGAAGAGCGACTCGGATCGGCGGGACGGCTACGTGCAGCGCCGGCTGCTGGAGGGCGAGCAGCATCCGATGGTGACCTTCGTGCCCACCGAGGTGCACGGGCTCAGCGGAGCGCTCCCGACCAGCGGGACCGCGAATCTTCACCTGGTCGGCGACCTGACGGTGAAGGGCGTGACCCGGCCCACCGCCTGGCAGGTGACGGCTCGCTTCAACGGCCAGCAGATCACCGGCTCCGCCTCCACCGCCTTCACCTTCGATGACTTCAATCTGACCCAGCCGAGGGTACCGGTACTCCTCAGCGTGGCGGACACGATCCGGCTGGAATACGACTTTACGCTGGTGCGGGAGGGGGAGACGGAATAGCCGAGGATAATTACGAATTACGAGTTGCGAATTACTTTCTGGCAATTTTGGATTTTGAATTTTGGATTTCGAATTGGGGGTGGCGCCGAGAATCGAGCCCGGGCGCGGCCCCCAATTCGTAATTCGTAGTTCGTAATTTGCGCCTCAGTCCTTCGGCTTAGCAGTGCGCGTGCCTCGGCTCGATCCCCCGGAGCCGCCGGAGCGGGCGGAGGAGCCCTCGCTGCTGGGGCGGGAGGTGGGCTGGGTGGCGGCGCCGCCGCGATCACCCCGGCGATAGCCTTCACCCTTCACCGCCTTCCCTCCGTTGCTCCTCGATCCGTCCGGCTGCCGCACGATGATTACCCCGGGGTAGCCCCCGTACCATCCCCAGTAGCGCCGGCCATACGGGTAATACCCGTAACCCGGCCCCCACCAGGGATCCCAGACCGGTCCGCGCGGACCGCCGACGCGTGGGGGCACCTGGCGGGCGGAGTTGTCCACCGCGAAGACCTCGGGGTAGGCGAGTGCCACGAGCAGGTCGATCACCCGCGTCGGCACTCCGGCGTCCGCGAGGCGCGTCAGCGTGCGCGCATCGACCGTGAAGCTCTGGTCCCGCTCCACCAGCCACGCCTCCAGGGCCGTCGCGTCGAGGTTCCGGGACGCCTCGATCACGTCGTCCGGGCCGATCCGCGCGGCCGCGGCCATGCGCGCCGCATCCGCGGCGAGGGTTCGATTCTCCAGCGAGGCGCGGATCTCAGCCGGGAGATCAGCGGTGTTGGAGGCCGGTCGATAGCGGACCACCTGGACACCGCTGTTCCCGCCGACACTGACCGCCTGCACGTCGATCCACTCCTGGTCGGGGGCGAAGGCCATCACGCCTGATGAGATGCGCTCGAGTCCTCCCTCGCAATTGAACTGCGAACGGAGGTAGAGGCGCGTCCCGTTGGCGGACCAGGAGGCGCTCTCCCAACCCGTGCATCCCTCTCGCTCCGCCCGGTGCTGTTCGCCGTCCGCGCGGACGGTCGAGCGCGACTCGACCTCGCCGTCGGCGATGCTCACCATCTCCGCGGCGTCCGATTGCGCCGTGGGCACCACGCAGAGCTTGCGGTCGACGTCCGGCGCATCGCTAGGCGCCGCCGCGTCCGCGGTGGGTTCCCAGCACCCGATCCACGCCTGCCAGCGCGGACCCTCGGCCGTCTGCTGCGCCGGCGCCGGCGCAGCAGCCATGAGGAGCAAGCCCGCGACCAGCGCACCGCCGGTCAGTGCACGATTCCGGATCGTGATGTTCATCGGTTCACTCCTCATTGCCTGAAGCTGACGCCGACGGTGATGACGAAGCCCGCCAGGTCGATCGGATCGAATCCCTCGAACGCATCGGAGGGCTCCGCCTCCGCCCAGGTATAACGCCCCTCACCGGTTATGGCCATGCGAGGGGTGATGGTATATTCGAGGCCGGCAAAGGCTTCGGCGGTGGGCGCCCAGCCGTTGGAATCCAGCTCGTCCTCGAAGATGATGGGTGGGTCCGTGGACTCGTCCACGAACTCGCCAGTCTGCCTGAAGCGATACCACATGCCGCCCGCAGCGGCGCCAACGTAAGGCACCAACCGCGCCGGGATCCAGGCGTAACGGCCGACCGAGCGACCCGGCGCGAGCGGATAGAGCCGCACGCCCGCCGTCAAGGGGACGCGTCGGAACTCGGTGCGCTGGAGAATCGGAAGGTCGTCCTCGCCCTCCCAATCCCGGGACTCCGATCGGGCGGAGGAGCCCACATAGCCGACCGATGCCACGAGATCGAGCCGGGGCAGGACGCGGACGCCGACATCCCCGGAAGCCGAGAAGCCGTTGAAATCGCCGCGGCTCAGGGTCAGCTCCTGGCGCACGAAATCAAAGAGGTCGCTGCCTGCGCTGGCGACGCCGAATCCCCCGCGCGCTCCGAGGATCACGTTGGGCTCGTCGAAGAGGAAGCCGCGTCCCGTCTGAGCCTCGGAGGGTGAGGCCGAGGCGGCGAGGGCGAGAGCAAGGCCCACGGCGACGCCGCGGACAGGAAGGGAGAACTGCATGAGGAGACCTCCTGGAGCAACCGGCGGAATCCGAGCGCCACCGGCGCTGCGAAATGCTTCTCTCTGTACCGCTGGCAGTTCGATAGAGTTCCGTGGGACGGGGCCGGGAGCTTGCAGCCAACGTGCCCCAGGACCAGCTTGTATGCGTTGCGGCCGGTACATTACGGGGCCCGCCATGCGGCGCCGCGCAGCGGTGGCCGGCTCGCCGTGAAAGGGCAGCCGTCTCGAGACGTCAGGACGAGCTTGGAACGAGACCTTCGATATCAGAACGTTTTCTCAGGCCGACTCGTGACCACCCTGGACGTCCAACCGAGCTCCGCGGGCGATGTCGACGCGAGGGGCGAACCGATTCGTCAGCTGCTCCTCGCGCTCATCTTCCTGGGCGCCGCCGGGTTGGTGGCGGAACTCCTGCTGCTGGAGCACACCGAGAACGTGTACCAGTGGATGCCACTGGTCATGCTCGCCCTCGTTCTCGTCTTCAGTCTCCTGCTCGGCTTTCGTCCGTCGCCCCGCGTGCTCCGCCTCTTCCGGGGGCTGATGGTCCTCGTCATCCTGGTGGGGTTGGTGGGCATCTACCTGCACTACGACGGCAACCGCGAGTTCGAGCTGGAGATGGACCCTCAGGCGAGCGGCTTCGACTTGCTGTGGAAGGTGCTCCACGGGGCGACCCCCACGCTCGCCCCGGGAGCAATGGTCCAGCTCGGTTTGCTGGGGCTCGTCTTCGCCTATAGACATCCTCTCCTGCGCCTGCGGGCGTAGGTTCTTTCTCCACCCTGGAAGTCTCTCCGCCAGAAACCGATCGGAGGATCGAATGAAACGACTGCTCTCGAAGACGCTGGTCGCGATTTCCTTCGTGGGTCTCATTGCCTGCGGCGGAGAGGCCGCCGATGGTGGCGATGCGGCGGCCGGCGACACCGCCGTCGACTCTATGGCAACCACCGACGCCGACACGACCAGCACGGCACAAGACGCCGCCGGCGGGCTTCTCGACCCCGAGTCCGCCACCCGCGACCAGCTCACCGCCATCCCCGGGATCGATGCTGCCCTCGCCGACTCGCTGATCGCGGCGCGCCCTTTCACTGACATGACGGAGGTGGACTCGATCCTCGCGACCAGCCTGGACGAAGCGCAGCGGGAAGAGGTCTACCGTCGGCTCTGGAAGCGGATCGACCTGAACACTGCCTCGGACGAGGAGATCCTCCTGATCCCCGGTATCGGCGAGCGGATGCTCGGCGAGTTCAAGGAGTACCGTCCGTATCGGGCAATCGAGCAGTTCCGGCGCGAGATCGGCAAGTACGTGGACGAGGAGGAGGTCGCCCGTCTCGAACAGTACGTGGAGATTCGCTGAGCGCGGGGGAGGCAGGGAAGGATGAACGGCGGGGCGCGAGCCAGCTTCATCGGCGTCGACATGGGGACGACCAACACCCGTGTCTGGCGCATCGTCGACGGGCGCATCGTCCAGCGAGTGCAAGCTGGCGTGGGAATCCGCGACTCCGCCGTTGCGGGCAGGCCGGAGGTGCTGTGCGAGGTGCTGCGCAGGCTGCTCCAGCAACTGGACGCGGCGGCTGGGGCCGAGGCCGCACCACCACCCGTCGCCCTGGTCGCGGCCGGGATGATCACCTCCGATCACGGGCTACTGGAGGTCCCGCATCTGCCGGCGCCGGCGGGGCTCCTGGAGCTCTCAGCGGCGGTCCGAGTCTGCAACATGCCGGAACTGTGCGCCCTGACGGTGCATCTGGTCCCGGGGGTGCGGACTGGGGAACCGTTGGTGGCGCGGGAGCGCGTCGGACAGACCGACATCATGCGGGGGGAGGAGACTCTGTGCGTAGGGCTGCACGCCGCGGGTATTCTCCCGGCGGGCGGATCCCTGTTGAACCTCGGATCACACTGGAAAGTGATCCACCTGGACTCCGCCGGGCGGGTCGCACGCAGCGCCACCGCGCTGACCGGGGAGTTGCTACACGCAGCCCAGACCCAGACCCTCCTCGCCGGCTCCGTTCCTTCGGAGCGCCCCGAACGTCTGCATCCCGACTGGGTGGAGGGCGGGCTGCGCGAGGCTCGCGGCTCGGGGCTGGAGCGGGCGCTATTCTGCGTGCGCCTGCTCGAGCAGCGCGCCGAATCCACGCCGGAGCAGCGCCTCTCCTATCTGGTGGGGGCGTTCATAGGCTCCGCGTTGCCCTGGCTCGAGCGGGAGATTCCGCTGCGCGGATCGGTCGCGGTGGCGGGTGGCGGCCCGATCGCCGAGCGGGTCGGGCGCGTACTCGAGCGAATGGGCCGGAAGGCGCGTCTGGTGGACGCAGCGGAGGTGGAAGAGGGGATGGCTCGTGGGCTCGCCCTCATCGCGGCCGAACGGCTACGAGCCGAGCGGAGTAGTACCCCGACTTCGCCCTGATACCCGATATCGAGATCGTGGCCGGAACCTCTTTTCAAATCGTAACGAGCGGCCTATAGTGGTAGCTAATTCCCACAACCCGTGCTGTGCCTGGCCGCGTCCGGGCTGCGCGGGTTCGCGCCCCGTTCGACGCGGGACCCGCGAGATCCGCGGGGTCGATCCCCGTGTCCTCACTCCACGCCTCTCTGGAGACCACCATGTCTGATGGAAAGGGTATCTCCCGTCGGAGCTTCTTCAAGCACTCCACGACCGGGATCGCCGCCGCAGCCGCATTCCCCACCATCATTCCGAGTCGGGCGTTCGGCGCCAACGACCGCGTGAACCTCGCGGTGGTGGGCATTCGGGGGCAGGGAGGTGCACACCTGAGCGGCTTCAGCCGCATCGAGAACGTCCGCATCGCGGCGATCTGCGACGTCGACCAGAACCTCTTTCCCGACCGCGTGAGCGAGTTGCGGGAGCGGACGGGCGAGGAGCCGCGCACGTACACGGATATGCGCCGGCTGTTCGAGAACCGCGACATCGACGCGGTCACTTTCGCCATCCCGAACCACTGGCATGCGCTGGCGTCGATCTGGGCGGCGCAGGCGGGCAAGCACGTGTACGTGGAGAAGCCGTCTTGCCACAGCGTCTGGGAGGGGCGGCAGATGGTCAACGCGGCGCGCGCCAACAATGTGGTGATGCAGGTTGGCTTCCAGAACCGCTCACGCCCGAACGTCAACGCCGCGATCAAGTTCATGCGCGAGGGTGGGATCGGTAAGATCTACATGGCGCGCGGGCTCTGCCACAAAGCACGGCCGAATATCGGCCGCTATCCAGACGGCCCCATGCCCGATGGGTCGGCGCCCTTCTCCTTCACCGTCGGTGGGCGCGGCTCCGTGGGTCCGTACACCCGGGCCTACCTGGACAAGGTGGATTACGACATGTGGATCGGACCGGCTCCGGCGAAGCCGTTCAACCCCAACCGCTTCCACTACAACTGGCACTGGCAGTGGGAGTACGGCAACGGAGACACCGGAAACCAGGGTCCGCACCAGCTCGACGTGGGCCGCTGGGGCCTCGGGCGTGACGACTATCCGGTCAAGATCACCTCTCACGGTGGCACCTTCATCCACACCGATTCGGCCCAGACCACGCCGAACACGCAGACCACGATCTTCGAATACGCCGACGGCACGATCTTCGAGTTCAGCACCCGCGGCCTGCCGACCAACGCCGACGGTGAGATCATGATCGGCGACATCTTCTACGGCAGCGAGGGCCGCCTGGAGATCGACGACGGCGGCAACTGGAAGACCTACATGGGCTACAACAACGAGCCCGGACCGGATTCGTCCAACATCGAGACCGAGGCCTCCGACGCGCGGATCACGGTGGGCACGGGGTCCTCGGGCCACTACGGCAACTTTATCAACGCCGTGCGCTCCGGGAATCCGGCGGATCTGAACTGCGACATCGAGGAGGGCTACCGCTCGAGCGTGCTCGCCCACCTCGCCAACATCTCCTACCGGCTCGGTCGCGAGCTCAAGTTCGACGGCGCCACCGAGACCTTCGTCGGCGACGACGAGGCCAACGCCATGCTCAAGGACGTTTACCGGGAGCCGTTCGTGGTACCGGATCTCTCGGGCCCGAGGACGACGAGTCGGTGAGCTGGAAGCTAGGAGCCAGAATTCTTTGATTCCTGGCTTGGGCGAGAAGGAGCCGGCACCCACGTTGGTGCCGGCTCCTTTTTCGTGTTGGCCTTTTCGCGAGATCTGCGGTGTTTCCGATTTGGTTGGGCGTCCGGAGGGGCTGCAGCCTGTGATGACAGGATTGCTCACAATGAAGGCCAGCGGCCTATCGGCGCTGGCCTTTTTCGTCTGATCGTCCCCGGAGCTGGCCTCGAAGACAGACGCCCGCCTTCTCCCGAGCGCCAGGAATGAAGACAAGAATTCTAGCTTCTAGCTTCCAGCTCCTAGCTAATCTTCCCGCTTCGTAAACGAACACGGCACCAGCCGCGCTTCGCTCGCCGCGCTGTCGCGAAGGATCCAGTCCCAGCAGTCCACGTCGGAGGTGTTCAGGAAGCTGGCGTATTGAACGGGGCCACGGATTCCGCCGCCGAAGCTCTCGGCACGCAGCGTGGACCCGGCGGAGGTCTCCCGGATGGTGCGGCAGACGCGTTTGCCGGAACTCACCGTGTGCGTGCGGAAGTCGTCGACCCAGACGCGGATCGTGCCCACGGCTTCGCTCAGGTTCTCGACGCACAGCATTACGGACCCGTCACGTGGTCCATGCGAGTACGCCCTGTGCCGCGACGGAGCACATGCAGACAGTGCCAGCAGGACCAAGATGGGGAGGGAGAGGCGGCGGATCATGGGGGCTCCCGCGTGCGAGGAAGCAGATTGGAGGAGCGGCAATCAGGGTGAGGGTGGTCGCATGCGGAACAATAGAAATAGGAAGCAGGTTTCGCGCCGTGCGGTCAAGGCCGACGTTGCCTCGCGTCTGGGTCGAAACTGGCGTCCGCCTCCGCGCCAGATCGACAAAAAATCGGCCCCTCCCCGAACCTCCGGGGAGGGACCGTCCATCATGATCCGGTCGACTCAGTAACCGGGGTTCTGCACGATCATCGAGTTACGGTTCAACTCGTCGCGGTGGATCGGCATGAAGTACAGCTTGTCGTCCCACGCGCGCGGCTGAATGACCCGCGTCTCGTAGCGGTAGTCCGTCCAGGTTTCCCGATTGACGCGGTCCGCTCCCTTCAGGAAGATGTTAATGCCGCGAGCATCTTCGCTCAGCTCGTCCGGCGCGATCATCCAGCGACGGACATCGAAGAACCGCTGTTCCTCGAAGGCCATCTCGATGCGCCGTTCGCGACGATAGAGCTGGCGCAGCGAATCCTGGCTGATGCCGGCCGGGATCAGCGGCATGCCAGCCCGGGTGCGAAGCTGGTTCAGCACCCTGATCGCGTCATCCAGCTCGTTCAGCTCGATGGAAGCCTCGGCATAGTTCAGCAGGGTCTCCGCGTAGCGGAAGAAGATCCACGGGACCTCCTGCTTCACGAACTGGTGGTTCACCGACGGGTCGATGAACTTCTTGAGATAGTACCCCGAGTAGGCCCCATTCCAGTCCTCGATCGGACCGTCGCGGGTATCCAGCCCGCCAACGGTGGTGCCGTCAGGCAGCGTCAGCTCGCGGAAGGTCTGGATGATCCCGTAGGGGTCGAGCTCCTTCACATCGTCCGGACGCTCGCGCCAGGGCGCGCCGTCGTACAGGATCGTGGCATAGAACCGCGGATCGCGGTTCTCGTAGGGCGCCGCCGCGTGCTCCGGGTTGTTCCAGTCGAACTCGGTGCCATCCGCCATCAGGAAATCGTCTACCAGGTTCTGGATCGGCGTGTTGCCGCCCCAGTTGTGGTAGCCGTTGGGCCCATTGTGCAGACCCGGATGGTAGCCGTCTCCCCGGTTCACCAGGAAGAACCGGCTCATGATGGCCTCGGAGCTCGTCTTCTGCAGGAAGAGCTCGTGGAAGTTCTGAGCCGCTTCCTCCGGAGACGCGGGATTCGGGGCGAACAGCTCGTAGAGGCCGAGGTTCATCACGTCCTCGTTGGCCTGCTTCGCTGCCCGCCACATCGCCGCGCGATCCTGGGCCGTGGGATAGCCCGTCTCGGCCGTGGCGCCTGCACGATGGTAGAGATCGCTGGCGGCGTAGGTAAGCACCCTGGCTTTCAGCGCGAGCGCGGCGCCCTTGGTGGCGCGGCCCACGTCCGCTCCGCTGTAGCTGAGCGGAAGGAGGTCCGCGGCGGCCTGGGCGTCCGCGACGATGAAGTCCACCGTCTCCTGGAAGCTGTTCCGCGGCACCTCATACTCCTCATTGAGTCCGTAGACTTTGGTGATCAGCGGAACGCCGCCATACATCCGCATCAGGTTGTGGTAGAAGTAGGCCCGGAGGAAGAGCGCCTCTCCCTTCATCCGGTTCTTCAGTTCCTCGTCGAAATCGGTCTGTTCGATATTCTCGAGGAAGATGTTCGTCTGACGGATGCGGAAGTAGTTGTTCGACCAGTCGAAATGGTCGAAGCGGCCATCGTCGATGGCGCCGCGATCGCTCGAGGTGAGCGTCGCCTGGACCACGTCGCTGGTGCTGTAGTCGTGGATGAAGTGGGACTCATCGGTCATCGACGAGAGCATGATCTCGTACAGGCCGTGCCCCATCCCGATGTAGATGTCGTTCAGGAACGTCTCGGCCAGAGACGGATCGGCGAATACCGCCTCGTCCGAGATCTGATCTACTGGAGACAGGTCCAGGACGTCGTTGTCGCAACCCGTCAGGCCGAGCAGGACCAGCGTCGCTGCCGCGGCGGTGCGAATCTGTCGTCTCATTATTGTCAGTCCTCAGAACGTGGCGGATGCGCCGATGTTGAAGACGCGCTTCTGCGGGTAGTACTGACCCGAGCTGCTCCGCGCCTCCGGATCCATCAGCTTGAACTTGTCCCAGGTGACGAGGTTGAACCCGCTCACGTACAGCCGCAGGTTGCTCATCCCCAACTGGTCAAGCACGCTGTCCGGAACGCGGTAACCAAGCTCGAGCGTCTTCAGACGCACGTAGTCCGTCGAGCGCAGGAAGTACGTGTTGTTGTTGGAAACCCAGTACTCGTCCTGCCGGTTGTACGCCCGCGGATGCTTGTCGTTAGGCGCGTCGGGCCGCCAGCGCTTGTCCGCGTAGTCCTTCAGGTAGTTGCCGATGTCGCCCGACTCGGTCTCCAGGTACTGGACCGCTCCCCAGGCGCCCTGGAAGAAGGCGGTGACGTCGAAGTCCTTCACCTGCGCACCGAGCGTCAAGCCACCGGTCCAGGTGGGCTCGCCGTTCTTGTTGATCCGCACCCGGTCGTCGGAGGTGATCTCGTTGTCGCCGTTGACATCCTCGAAGATGATGTCCCCGGGCATGGCACCCGGCCAGTGCGGGTACGCCTCGAGGGCCGCCGAGTCCTCGAACACGCCGATCGCCCTGTAATAGAGACCGGTGTTCATCTTATGGCCGGTCGACTTCTGATAGTCCGGCGCGCCGGGCGGCTCGTCCCAGTACTTGATGCGGTTCTGGGCGTAGCCGAAGTTCAGTGTGATGTCGTAGGAGATCTCCGGCGCCACCGCCTCCCGCCACATCAGCGAGCCGTCGTAGCCCCAGCTCTCCACCTGGCCGATGTTCTCACGCGGCAGGCTGAGGCCGGTCGTCTGCGGAACCGACGCGTTGCGATAGTGCAGAATGTCGTCGCGCAGATAGCTGAAGTAGTCCAGCTCGAAGGCCAGACGACCGGAGAGCATCTGGCCGTCCAGACCGATGTCCAGCTGGTTGGCAACCTCCCAGGTTACATCCGGGTTGGGCGTGCGGGTCTGGTAGATGCTCTTGACCTCGTTGTTCACGCCGAAGACGTAACCCCCGCCGAAGCCATAGGTCGCCATGTACTGCCACTGGTCGATCCGGTCGTTACCGGTCTGACCCCAGGAGGCACGCAGCTTCAGGTCGTCAAAGACGGGCAGCGCATTCTGGAAGAACGGCTCTTCCGAGATTCGCCATCCCGCCGAGACCGCCGGGAAGAAGCCGAAGCGCTTGTCCTTGGGGAAGATGTACGACCCGTCGTAGCGGCCGATGAACTCGAGCAGGTACTTGTCGGCGAAGTCGTAGTTCAGTCGGGTGAAGTAGTTCTGCCGCGCTCCGTGGCCGGCGCTGCCCCAGTTGTCCATCTCCGCCTCACCGCCCGCGAACATCTGGTCGATCTCGGAGGAGATGAAGTACTTGCGGAAGGCACCGAGGTTGGAGTCCTTGGACGTCTGCCGCTCGACACCGCCCAGGATCGACACCGAGTGGTCGCCGAAGTCCCGCTGGTACTGCGCGACCAGGTTCAGGAGGACGTCGGTGTCGCGATAGTCCGTCTGACTCAGCTCGGGGTCGCTGAAGCCGCGCTGGGCCGGCGTGAGAACCGGCTCACCGTTCTCGTCCCGGGTGACGTAGTCCCAGGTGTACAGCGTCCAGGGCGTCCGCCACTGCTTCTGGTACCGGAACATCTCGTCGTAGGCGGCGTTCGCGCGGAAGGTCAGCCCGTCGACGCCCGGCACCGTGATGTCGAAGCCCAGGTTCCCCTGCAGGAAATACCGCTCGTCGTTGTCGTAGCCCGTCGCAGGGGTTCCGATCACGACCGGGTTGTCACCGTACTCGATGTCCGGCCCCGGCAGCCCGTTCGGCCAGTAGGCAGGCAGGTTGGGCTTACCGCGCATGATGGAGCGGAAGATCGCGCCCGCGCTGCGGTTCGGGAAGTTACGGTCCTCCAACCGGCCGCTGACGTCGAAGCGGAGGTTCAGCCAGTCGGTGACCTGACCGTCGATGTTGCTGCGGAAGCTGTACTGGTTGTAGCGAGTGGCGCTGTTCCGGTAGAAACCGTCCTCGGTGAGGCCGCCCAGGGAGAGATAGTAGCTCACCCGCTCGGCGCCTCCGCGCAGCGAGATGTCTCCTCGGGTCTGCGTCGACAGCGGCTTGATCACCTCGTCGAACCAGTCGGTGTTCGGGTACAGCCAGGGATCGGCGTTCGGATCCCGGTAGTTCGCGATCTCATCCTGGGAGTAGCGCGGCTGCCGGCCCCGGTAGATGTCGATCTCGTTGAGCATCTCCATGTAGGTGGCCGCGTCGGCCATCTCCGGGATGCGGGTGGGCTGGTTGAAGCCCTGGTTGATGTTCATCGACAGCTGCGGGGCGCCGGGCCTACCGCGCTTGGTGGTGATCAGGATCACGCCATTGGCCGCGCGCGATCCGTAGATCGCCGCCGACGCGTCCTTCAGCACCGAGATGCTCTCGATGTCCTGCGGGTTGAGGCGCTCGAGACCACCGGCGCGGTCCGGAACGCCGTCGATCACGATGAGCGGGCTGTTGTTGTTCAGGGTCTGGCTACCGCGGATGCGGATCGAGGAGCCGTCGTAACCAGGCTCGCCGCTCGAGTTGACGGTGACCACACCCGGCAGCCTGCCGCCGATCGTGTTGGAGACGTTGACCGCCGGCGTGTTCTCGATCGCGTCGCCGGAGATCGCGCTCACGGAGCCAGTCAGGGTCGCCTTTCGTTGCGTGCCGTAGCCGACCGCCACGATCCCCTCGAGCTGCACCGCCGATGCGGACAGCACCAGGTTAGCCGTGGCGCTCTGGCCCGCCGTGACCGTGACCGTGGTGGTCGCCTGCGTGTAGCCGATCATGCTTGCCTGGAGGGTCTGTTGGCCCGCCGGCACGCCCGTCAGGGTGTAGCGCCCGTCGGCGTCCGTGAGCCCAACGATCCCCGTTCCCTGCACGGTCACGCTCGCGCCGGAGAGGGGACTGCCGTCGTCCCCGGTCACTGTGCCCGTGACCTGACCCGTTGCCTGCGCCGAGAGTGACCCGTGCGAGGCAAGCAGGGCGGCTGCCACGATGGCCAGCAACCATCGCTTGCCGTACCTGAGTCCTTTCATCCGAAACCTCCAGAGGGGTTGGGAGGAATCCCATCAGCCATCACGAGCGGCGATCGAGATGGCCGATGGGTACAACGCCGGGTGCTTGGAACAGCCCCGGCCGAAATAGTTCAAAGCTCTGGAATTGTCGGTGACTGGCGACGCCGAGCTCGGTGTTTCTCCATGACCGGCTGCGGCGGTGCCCGGACGCACGAGCCTCCGGGCGGCGAACCATCTAGCGACGGTCGGCCACGCGACCCCTGATTCTTCGGAAATGCCGGACTCGCGCGATTCGGTGAGATAAGCGCGCGTCGAAATCGACGGTGTTCGTTTGGGGTTTCAAGTCGAGCGATACACCGATAATGTACCGCCGCCGGTTAGTCAACAGGTCCGCGCCACCTGGCTTTTTCTCCCCTACCCCCCGGTTCACCCGATGAATCGCGCCCCGAGTCAGCACAGGAATCTCCGTATCTTGCGTTTATCCAAGGACTTGTGGCGGATCGCGGCGACCTTTTTGGTCGCTTCCTGTACGGTCGTGGAGACGGGTGGAGCGCGAGTGGGGACGGCGGACGAAGAGGTGATCGAGGTCACCCTGCACCCCGACCGGGAGCGCCAGACGATCCACAACTTCGGCGCCTCCGACGCCTGGAGCATCCAGTTCGTGGGCGAACACTGGCCGGAGGTCAAGCGGGAGCGCATCGCGGACCTGCTCTTCAGCACCGACACGACCGCGGATGGATCCCCGATCGGGATCGGCTTGAGCGCCTGGCGCTTCAACCTCGGTGCGGGGAGCGTGGAGCAGGGCAGGGAGAGCGGGATCCGTGACCGCTGGCGCCGAGCCGAGTCCTTCCTGCGCGCCGACGGCTCGTTCGATGCCGCGGCGCAGCCAGGCCAGCGTGCCTTCCTCCGGGCGGCGCGCGCGCGAGGCGTCGAGCAGTTCTACGCCTTCACCAACAGCCCGCCGGTGGCAATCACCCGGAACGGTCGGGCCCACTCCAGCGGCGGAGACGCCGCCAACCTCGCTCCGGAGCGCTATGCCGACTACGCGCGCGTCCTGGTGCGCGCGCTCGACGAGATCCGCCGGACCGACGGCGTGACCTTCACCTATGTCAGCCCGGTGAACGAGCCCCAATGGGATTGGACGGGAGGGCAGGAGGGGGGCCCCTGGAGGAATGAGGAGATCGCGGCCTTCGCGCGCGAGCTCAGCGGCGCGCTGGTCGAAGCGGGACTCCCGACCCGGATCGAGCTGGCCGAGACCGCCCGGCTCAACTACCTCTACGAGACCGCCGACAAGCCCACCCGCGGAGCACAGGCGCGAGCCTTCTTCGATCCCGCATCACCCCACTTCGTGGGCGATCTCCCCCACGTCTCCCCGAGCCTCGCCGCGCACAGCTATTTCACCACCTATCCGGCCGACACTCTGCGCTCGGTGCGGCGGCGGGTGCGCGAGGAGCTGCGGGCCGTCGACCCCGAGCTCGAGCTGGTCATCAGCGAGTACTGCGTGCTGGAGGACAACCCGCTGATCGAGGGCAGCGGTCGTGACCTGGGGATGAACACTGCCCTGTATGTGACCGGGGTGATTCACTCCGACCTGGTGGACGCGGAGGCGAGCGCCTGGCAGTGGTGGCTCGCCGTGAGCCCCTACGACTACAAGGACGGCCTGATCTACATCGACCGCGATACGCTGGACGGCGCTGTCTACGAGTCGAAGCTGTTGTGGGCGTTGGGACATTACTCCCGCTTCGTCCGTCCGGGCATGCGGCGCATCGAGGTCACCGCCCGGGACACCGTGCTCGTAAACGGCACCGACGCTGAGCTGCTCACCTCCGCTTATCGGGATCCCGTCACCGGCCGGATGGTCGCCGTCCTCGTCAACCGAGGCGAGGAGGCTCGGCGGGTGAGGCTGATCGGGATGCGGGGGGGAGCGGTCTACCGCACTACGGAGGATCCGGATGTGAACCTGCGGCGCGACGGGAGCCTATCCGCGGAGGGGGAGCTGCTGGTACCGGGGAGGAGTCTGGTGACGGTGGCGGGGGAGGGAGTGACAGGGTGACAAGGTGACAAGGTGACAAGGTGACAAGGTGAACGGCACGCAGGGCATCCATCCGAGCCACACGCCATCCACGATTGCGTTGACCAGCACGGCAGCATCCGATTCCGCGCCGCCGTTCACCTTGTCACCTTGTCACTGTTCACCCACCGTGCCCTCAATACCCCGGGTTCTGCGAGATATTTGAATTCAGATCCACCTCCTTCTGCGGAATGGGCCAGAGCATGTCGCGCGCGGGATCGAACGAGCGGAAATCGGCCGGGATGGTCTGCAGGTTTCCGTTCTCGTCGATGTAGTCGATCCCGTAGTGCTGACCCGCCATCACCTGCTGGGCGATGCCCCAGCGCCGGATGTCGAACAGGCGTAGCCCTTCGAAGGCCAGCTCGATACGCCGCTCGTGCCGCACGATCTCACGCAGCTCATCCTGCGTGTGCGGCGGCGTGATCTCCGGCATGTCCGCCCGGGAACGCACCGCGTTGATGGCGTCGTAGACCGTCTGATCGATCTGGTTCAGCTCGATCTTGGCTTCGGCGTACATCAACAGGACGTCCGCATAGCGCATCAGGATGAAGTCCACGCCGCTGTTGCCGCGATCGTTCTTATCCTCCGGGTTTACGTACTTGATGAACTGGTACCCGGTGGCGGTGGCGTTGAAGTCGCTGCGCACCTGGTCGGGCGTGGTGCTGCTCGGCAGCGAGTTGTACACGACCCCGTCGAAGAGTGCGCCGGGATACAGCAGGGTCGAGTACATCCGCGGATCACGGTTCTCGTACGGGTTGTCCGGGTCGAAGAGCGGAGACTCGTCGATGGGCAGCCCGTCGATCATGTGGTAGTCGTCCACCAGCGAGCGGAGCGGGGTGAAGGTGCTCCCTCCCTGGAAGGAGCGCGGGCCGTAGTCCGCGAACGCCCCTTGCGGACGGATGGTCTGGGCACGGCGGTCGGCGAAGATGATCTCCCGACTCTCGTCGCCGGCGTAGCGGGTGAGATTATGGTAATCAGGCTCCAGGATGTACTCCCCGCTGGCCATGACCTCCTGCGCCGCGGCCACCACGGTGTTCCAGTCGTTCGCCCAGAGGGCCGCACGGGCCTTGTAGCCGAGTGCCGCACCACGGGTGGCGCGCCCGTACTGCTCCGGAGGGTACTCCGACCTCTCGGGGAGCACTGCTGCGGCCGCGTCCAGGTCGGCGTAGATCTGCTCCTGGATCTGGGCTCGCGGCGTGCGCGTCACGCTGGATGCGGCCGCGATGTCGTCCAGCGGCTCCAGCACCAGCGGTACGTCGCCGAAGAGGTTGATGAGGTACATGTAGTGGAAGGCGCGATGGAAGCGCGTCTCGGCGATGAGCCGCTCCTTGAGCCCCGCATCGATCGCCTCGATCTCGTCGATGTGCGCGAGGATCTCGTTGGCCCGGCGAATCGAGCGGTAGGAGTCCGCCCAGAAATCACCGAAGTTGCCGTTGAGCGGCGTGGCCGCGCCCTGCCCGATGGAGTACCAGTTGTCGAACGATTTCTGCGCCCAGGCGTTGTCGGTCAACGCGTCGAGCTGATACGCGATGCGGTTCGTCCGGTTGGTGCCTCCCGCCTGGTAGAGCTGGTAGAGGGCGTTCACCGCCAGCTCCGCATCCTTCTGCTGCGTCCAGAAGATCGCGTCGGATACCTCGTCGGGTGGCCGCGTCTCCAGGAAGCTGTCGTCGCACGCTGCCACCACGATGGCCCCTCCCAGTAGGAGGGCGAGTGCTCTATGTCGTTTCATGAGTATTCGCAATCACCAAGTCGTTGGATAACCCTGTCGCAGGCGCCACGCGCCCGCGAGCGCCGCCTCAGAATCCGATGCTCGTGCCGAACGAGATCGTGCGCGTCTGCGGATACACGGTTCCGCGGCCGCTCGGGAACTCCGGATCGAGCAGCAGGTCCTGGTCGGTGAACGTCAGGAGATTCTGACCGGAGATGTAGATCCTCATCCGGTCGATCCTCAGCCGCTCCGTGACCGACAGCGGCAGGGTGTAGCCGATCTGGGCGTTGCGCAGCTTGATGTACGAAGCGTCCTGCACCCAGAAGGAGTTCCGGTCACCGAAGTTGTGGTGCACCTGGAGCGCCGGCTTGGGCATGCGTGCATGCGGATCGGGGTTGTCCGGCGTCCAGCGGTCGAGCCACGCCTCGGTGGTGAAATTCTCCCACACGGGCCCCTCTACCAGCGCGCCCTCGAGGTACGCGTCCACCTTCAGCACGCCCTGAAAGAACGCGCTCACGTCGAAGCCTTTCCAGCTGGCGGCGAGGTTCGAGCCGACGGTGTAGCGAGGCAGATCGTTGCCGACCACCGTGCGATCGTCGGCGTTGATGATGCCGTCGTTGTTCTGATCGACGAACTTGATGTCGCCCGGCCCGGTGAGCGGGTTCTGCTGGGCGTGAGCATCCACCTCGGCCTGGTCCACGAAGAGACCATCCGCCTCGTACGCCCACATCGTCCCCAGCGGCAGGCCTTCCTGGATGATGAAGACGCCGTTGATGTAGGGTCCAGTGCCCTTGAGATCGAGGACCTTGTTCTTGTTGTCCGAGAGATTGAACCCCAGCGAGTAGCTACCGTCTCGGAAGGTGTCCTGCCAGTTGAGGGCCGCCTCCCAGCCGCGGTTCTCGATGGAGCCGGCGTTCTGGGTGGGCTCACCCAGGCCCATGATGTCCGGGATGGGGAGCTCGATGAGGTTGCCAGTCGTCACCTTCCGATAGATGTCTCCGATGAAGCTGAGGCGGCCATCGAACAGGGAGATGTCGATGCCGAAGTCCGTCATCTCCGTGGTCTCCCAGGAGATGTCGCGGTTGGCGAGATCTTCCTTGGCGGCGCCCGGAGTAAGGGTGCTGCCGAAGAGGTAATCCCGGCCGAATTCGATGCTACCGAAGTAGCGATAGAGGCCGATGTTCTGGTTCCCCATCTCACCCCAGGAGGCGCGCAGCTTCAGCTCGTTCACCCAGGGAACGTTGAAGAAGTGCTCCTGTGAGATGCGCCATGCGCCGGAGACGGAGGGGAAGAAGCCGAAGCGATTCCCCTCGGCGAAGCGGCTCGAACCGTCGTAGCGGGCACTCAGCTCGAGCAGGTAGCGGTCGTCGAAGCCATAAGACAGGCGTCCGAAACCCGAGCGGAGCCGCCAGGCCTCGGAGGTGCCCCAGTTGCCGTCGCGGCTCGCATCGCCGGCGTTGATCTCCTGCAGCTCGTTGCTGTAGAAGACGTCGCGGTCGGCGCGGATCTCGTCCCAGTCGAACTGTGTCTGGTCGTATCCGAGGGTGGCCGAGACGCTGTGGCGGTCGAAGGTGCGATCGAGGTCGAGTTGTCCCCGGAGGTAGTACTCACGGGTGGTCGACTTGCGGCGGTCGAGCCGGTTGGTGTCGATCGACCTGCGCACGATCGAGGGGTCGAAGAAGTCACGGAACTCCGCCTGGTTGCGCCAGTAGGCGTAGTCCCAGTTGTCCACGTCCGCCGAAGCCTGGGTGCGCACCGCCAGCCAGTCGAAGAGCTGGTAGTCCGCCTTGGTGTTCAGCGTCCCGTGATAGGTGGTGCGGTCGACCGTACCCCACGCCTCGGCGTAGGCCAGCGGGTTGTGGTTGTTGCGGCTCCAGCCATAGGTGCCGTCCGGGTACTTCGCCATCACCGTGGGAGGCGTGTCGTGGAAGGCCCGGAAGTACACCTCTCCCTGGTTGCTCGACTCCTCGTACCAGTTGCGCCGCAGGGCGAGGTCGGCGCCGGCGGTGAGCCGGCTGGTCAAGTTGAAGTCGGTGTTCAGCCGCAGCCCGTACCGATTGGCCGCGGTGTTCGGCAGCATCCCATCCTGGTCGAAGTAGTTCAGGGAGAGATTGAAGCGCGCGAGATCGTTGCCGCCGACCACGCCCAGGGTGTGGTCCATGATCGGGGCAGGGTCGTAGAGCACGTCGATCCAGTCGGTCCACGGATACTGCAGCGGGTCGACGCTCGGATCGCCGCGCAGCGCCTTCTCGGTATTGGAGATGTACTCCTCGCTGTAGAAGTTGGGCGGCTGCCCGGCATTGACGCGCGCCTCGTTGATGAGCGTGAGGTAGTCCCGCGGGCCGACCGCCTTCGGCATCGTGCCCACGCCCTGGATGCCGTAGTAGCCGTCATAGGTGACCTGAAGCCGCCCGGTGGCGGTGCCGCGCTTGGTGGTGATCAGGATCACCCCATTCGCGGCTCGCGAGCCGTAGATGGCGGCGGACGAAGCGTCCTTCAGCACCGAGATGCTGGCGATGTCGAGGGGGTTGATCTGGTTGATGTCGCCCTCGATGCCGTCGATCAGGACGAGCGGGGTGGTGCTGTTCTGGATCGATCCGCGGCCGCGGATGTTGAACTGGATCGACTGGGCGCCCGGCTGCGAGGAGCGCTGGATCACCGTCAGCCCGGGCGTGGTCCCGGCGAGCGCCTCGGTGATCCGGGCGATCGGCCGCGACTCGAGCTGTTCGGTGGAGACGCTGGCCACCGCTCCGGTGATGTCGGCGCGGCGTTGCGTGCCATATCCGACCGCCACCACGCCCTCCAGCTCCACTGCGGAAGAGGTGAGCTGGAAGTTCTGCTCCACTGCCTGCCCGGCCGCTATCGTGACCGTGGCCTCCTGCTCCGTGTAGCCGATGAGCACCGCGCGGATCGTGCGCTGGCCTGGCTGGACGCCGGAGATGGTGTAGCGACCATCCTGTCCCGAGAGCGCGCCCGCGGCCGTCCCGACTACCGAAATACTGGCCCCGGCCAGAGGCTGTCCGTTCTCGTCCGTCACCGTCCCGAACACCTGCCCCGTCACCTGCGCCGCCGTGGCCGATGGCACAGCGATCAACGCCGTAGCCGTCAGCGCGAGCAGCCTACCTCGCACGGACTGGAGTGGACTCATTCTGCACCTCCAGGGGAAGGAAAACGCCCCACCGCGCCTGGGCCGGATGGTCCGGGACGCCGGGGGCGTGGGTTCGGGCGCGTGCGAGCGCCCGGCGGGAGACGGAGGGATTAAACCAGCAGGACCGCGGAGGGGCTCCGACGGTGGCCGTGGTCATGGTTGCTGGAAGAGCGATCGCGTCGGCCCGCGGGGGCCGGCGTGTGGAGGCGCGGCACCGGAGCAGGAGCGCTCCGGCAGGTACACTGCACCGGACTTTCGGCTGCGGCCGACGGCGCGGCCGCCTGACACTTACCGAATACCGAGCTTATCGTGCACGCCGCGGCGTCTCGTCTCCACTTGGGGAAGGGGTGGCGGGAGCCGTGGTGGAAGTGCCGGTGGGCTTTGTTCCATCGATATCGTTGGAACCAGGGGAAGTCAAGGGGCAGGGGAGGTGGGGCAGGGGTGGGGGAGGTTGCGGGACAAGGAGACAAGGAGAAGAGGAGACAAGGAGGAACGGGCCAGCGGGTGCAGACGCAGCGAGGGTACAGACCGGCCACATAGGTAACAGTTTAAACCGGGCACATAGGTAACACACAGCGCAAACTAGAGCACCCCGAACTTGGAGGTGCTCGATGCCCTGGAGTGAGACCTGCCCGATGGAAGAGCGAGCGCGGTTTGTACTCGAGGCTCTCGAGGGCTGGACCTCGATGAGCGAGATCTGCCAGAAGTTCGGGATCAGTCGGCGGATTGGT